>JBAPMH010000486.1:0-4123 GCA_049278515.1 Chthoniobacterales bacterium | reverse complement strand
ACGTGGCTCGATACAAACCAAACTCTCTTTTCCGTTCAGGTGAGAATCTTTATCTGAACGTCTCCATCGGCACAAACGGTGGCCCCTATGATTACGGAGATTTCAGCCACGGGTATTTTAGCGCCGCAAACTATCTAGTAGATGCGCTAAGGCAGGGAGATCGCCCCGACCTGTTCGTTGACACCTGCATTTACCCGATCGTCTCGAATTATCGCCACGCAATCGAACTTGCAATTAAGCACTGCGTCATTGTGGCGTCGCAAATGTTGGGGCGCCGGGACAACCTTCCAACGAACCATGATCTGAATGCTTCATGGAAGCAGCTCCGGGATCTCGAAGCTGAATCTAATTCGAGTTGGATGCCCGATGAAGACCGAGATTTTCTTTCAGATGTAATCCGAGATTTTTCGGTGACAGATCCCATTGGGGTCGTCTTCAGATATCCGGAGGATAAAAAAAGGAATTTGCAGATTGACGAATTTGAATTCCTCAACCTTCAAGTTCTGTATGATGCTATGGTCCACTGCCGATCAATTCTAGAAGCCCTTGACGCCAAGCTGGGACAGATGGCCGAATATGCATCTGCATCATCGCGGTCGACACCATACCCAACGGGTTAAGACCCACAGCCACCTGCGATCACCTTTTCTCATGGTTAAGCTTCCTCCACTTCGAATGACGGGCGCTTCCGTGAGCCGTCGTTGATCTTGTGTTTCGTTGGGCCTGATGAGCCTCGCCTTATGATCAATCCACCGCTTTGCGAGAACTGTGGCAAGACAGTGCCTACGGTGTTTTCCACGCATGGGTTTGGTGATCGCCAGATTAAAATCGCTTTGTGCAACCCCTGCGCGAGAGACGACGATATCCGAGGAGATTTTCTCGAGCGCAAGCTCACCGAGTTGGGCCCACCGCCACCGCCACATTCGCAACGAAAAAAGGCTGTATACGTCATCATTGAGGTTTGCAAGGATGATGACGATTCAGCAAATCAGCATCCGATTGCTGTCTTCCTGAAAAAGTCACGCGCCATCGAGTTTGTCAGCAGCAAAAGAAGTAGAGAGTATTTGTCTTTGGACTGGGAAATAGTCGAGACTGGCTTGGAGGATTATGACCTTTGAGGCGTAAGGTCTAACGAAACTCTTCGCCCATTATTTATGAACCAGTATGTATTCAATTCATTCCACTCGTCCGTCGCAGCCTTTTCATTCGATCTGGTGCCAGCGACCCTAGATAATCCACATCAACTCACCGTCATCGTCGGCGACGACAAGGATGCGTTGTCCCGATACCACTCCTACGAAGCAACGAAAGACGCGATCCGCGCGCAGAAAACGGGATTCCGGCCTTGGGATTCGCTTCCAGCCGCAACAGCAGCAGCCGAGTTCGCCGAGCCGGGCCGATGGACTTCCATTCCTGTTAGGATTTTCGGCTAGAAAAACGCCGTGACCAGATTCAGAACAGTGAATGAGTATCAGCAGGGAGGCTTTGCCGCGAGAAACCCGATGGGCGTTGGCTATTGAACGGGTGGAAGCATTGCGTCGCACGTGCTGGCCGACTGTAGCCCACGCGGGCCATGCACGAAGCGAAGGCGCGCCGTGTTCCGACGCTATTGGCCGGCTTGAGGTTTTCCCTGAGGACGTTACGATTGAGTCATGTCACTCACGCTAGATCAAGTCGCCGATGAGGCGATGCAGCTTCCGCCGGCCTCGCGGGCCCTGCTCGCGGAGAAAATGGTCGAGAGCCTCGATGTGGGCGGGAGAGACGAGATCCAGCGGGCCTGGGCGGCCGAGGCGATTCGGCGGAGGGATGACGTTCGTTCCGGCCGCGTGCAACCGATTCCCGGTGAGGAAGTGCTTGCCGAGGTCCGACGCGCCGTCGGACGATGAAGTGTGCGTTCCACCCGGACGCGCTTTGGTGACAATAGCCCAGCGTTTCAACGCTGGGTTTTTGGCCATCCGCATCAGACCGAGTCCCGCAGGGACGAAAGAAGCTTCCTGATCGGCACCTGTGAACAGAACGCGTTTCTTCCGTCCCCTGTGGGACTTGGTTCTTTTTGTGATGTAGACCCAGCGTTAAAACGCTGGGCTATTGTCAGGCGGAAATGGCCTTAGACACCTACCGCGGCGTTCGCCTGTTCTCGGGTTGAGCGCATGGAAGCCGGAAGCCCGGCTACTGGCAGGAGCGGGTGTGACATGGCGGACCCGATCGGTAACTATTTCGCCGTAAATCGCGACATCAGGCGCAGGATCGGCATCGGCGTAATGCGGACGAGAAACATGCCCATCTTCATGACTGCGCCCGGGATTATCAGCGGCTGATCGCGCTGGATTGCGGATAGCCCGGCTCGGACGCATTCTTCCACGGGCACGTATGAGATTTTGGGTCCGGATTTCGGTTTTCGCTCGCCCGGTCGTCCGGCTACCGCCGTGAATTCTGTGTGGACTGGTCCGGGACAAAGTGCGGTCACGATCACGCCGGTTCCGCGTAGTTCCATGCGGATCGCTTCGCTAAAGCTGGTCACGTATGCTTTCGCCGCGGCGTAAACCGCGAATCCAGCGATTGGCAGAAAGCTGGCGGACGAGCTCACATTGAGAATCGCGCCCCGCCTTTTTTCGATCATCGGCGGGAGCAATCGCCGGGTCAGGGTGGTGAGGGCAATGATGTTTACCATCAACATCTGATGGTCTCGCGCCGGGTCGCTGGTGGCGAACAAGCCGTAATCGCCAAGCCCGGCGTTGTTAATCAGGAAATCGATCGCGATTTTCTCGTGGTCGAGCCACTCGCACAACCCGTCTACTTCCCCCGGTTCGGAAAGATCGACCGAGCGCACGTGGACAATCAAATTCGGATTTTGGCTGGTCAGTTCGTCGCGAAGTTGATCCAGGCGCTCGAGCCGGCGTGCGACCAGGACGAGCGATCCCGCGCGCCCCGCCAGTTGGCGCGCAAACTCGTGTCCGATCCCCGCGGACGCCCCGGTAATGAGAACGCTCGAACCTGTCAGATTGAATCCACTCATGGCTGGCGCAAAACAGGCTCGAGCGAGCGCCAGACCAGATCGGCGACCACCCGATGCCCGGCGGCGCTCGGATGAATCAAGTCCGGTTGATTGAGATCGCGACGACCGCCAACCCCTTCGAGGAGGAAGGGGATCAGAGTCGCGTTGTTCTCTTTCGCCAGCTCCGCGAAGACGCGCTGAAACCCGTCCGCATAGTCGGCCCCGAGATTTGGCGGGACCTGCATTCCCGCGAGCACGATTTTCACCTGTGGGTTTTTCGCTTTGGTCTTGTCGATGATAGCCTGGAGATTCGCTTTCATTGATTTCAACTCGAGCCCGCGCAACCCGTCGTTGGCCCCGAGTTCGACCACGAGGACATCGATCCGGCGTTGGAGCAGCCAGTCGATCCGGCGTGCGCCCCCAGCGCTGGTGTCCCCGCTTAACCCTGCGTTCTGGACTTCGAAAGGCAAACCCGCCATCCGGATCTTTTCCGCCAGCAAGGCCGGAAACGCCTCGGCCGGTTGCACACCCAGGCCCGCGGTAAGGCTGTCCCCGAGAAAAACCACAGTCTTTGCGGCGGCGGGCGTGGGGGTTGGTGTAATCGTCTCGCCGAAAAGCGGAGCCGAGCAAAAGGCGAGCGCAATCCCGAAAAATGCTGGCATCGTTTTTCTCATGCGCGGCGGATCATGTTCGCGTAAGCAAGACGAACCCAATCCCACCGTCAATGAGCGCGTCTTCCATTCTCGATGTTCAGCACCTCACGAAAACGTACACGACCGGCGCCGGTAAGCTGACGGTGTTGAAGGACATTACCTTCGACCTGCCCGCGGGCGGGACCTGTTCGATTCTTGGACCATCCGGCAGCGGCAAGACGACTCTGCTTGGCCTCTGCGCCGGTCTCGACCGGCCGACGTCCGGCTCGGTGCTTCTAAATGGAATCACTCTGGGCGAGGAGGGCGAAGACGAACGGGCCCGCATTCGCAACCAGCATGTCGGGTTTGTTTTCCAAAACTTCCAGCTTATCCCGACGCTGACGGCGCTGGAAAACGTGACGGTGCCCATGGAGCTGCGCGGCGATCGCAGCGCCCGGCAGCTTGGTTTGGAGTTGCTGGGGCGCGTCGGACTTGC
>JBAPMH010000485.1:0-1647 GCA_049278515.1 Chthoniobacterales bacterium | reverse complement strand
GTTCGGAGCGTTGATCGTAATCAACCGGGCGCAGGAGCCGGTTCGCCACTCCCCAGATCGATTGGTTTTTCCAGGAGTTACTTCGTCCCGGGCGCTGAGCCACGCCAGTTTCGTCGTACTTGACCAGCATCCCTGCGGTCCACCTTTGCAGGTCCTGTCTGGCCAGGTCGTATCCGCGAAATGGAATCGGCGCGATCACGAACAGGAGAATCACGGTCGCCACCAGGGTAATCGCCGCGGTCCAGGAGCGGCGGTAAAGCAGGTAGACGAGCGCGAGAATCGGGAACGCCTTGATGGCCGCCGCCAACGCAATCAGACCGCCCGCCAGTGCATTGAACTTCTGCCGGAGGGCAACAAACGCGCCCAGCATTAGCGCGAGGAGGACCAGGCTCGGTTGCCCCAAGAGGAAATTTCCCCAGGCATGGATTGCCATCACGACACTGGGAATCAGATAAAGCAGAACATGCCCGCGCTGTTTTCTGCCCGTGGCGAGCCGGACCGAAAAGATAATGCTGCAAATCCAGGCGGCGCCATTGACCAAAGCCAGGACGACGATCAAGCCCATTTGGCCGAGCGCGCTGAGCGGCGCCAAAAAGAGCGCGCAGGGTGGGGGATACATGAACGGGAATTTGTGCCAACGGGGGTCCGGATAGAGTTCGTCGCCCCGCAAAACCGTCTGGCCGGTCTCGAACCAAACCCAGTAATCCTTCGTGCTATGTCCGCGGAGGCCGTGGAGCACGGGAACCAGCGCGAAAACGATTAATACCGCCCCGAAAACCCAGAGCAGGAGCCGAAAGACCGCCTCGCGATTCATGCGGTCCGCGAAGGAACTCATGCCGGGCGCTTGTGGATTGGAGCCTGAACGTTTGCGGCCAAAGGCGGCTTCGTCTTGTGCCAATCGGTGCTCTGCTCGTAACCGTGAGCGATCCGGAGGATTCGCTCCTCATCAAAAGGCTTGCCCAGCACTTGCAACCCAATCGGGAGTTGGGCGCCGCCGACCTGCGCAAATCCGCACGGGACACTAATCCCGCAAATTCCGGCGAGATTCGCTGCGATCGTGAAAACGTCGGCGAGATACATGCGAAGCGGATCGGCGCATCTCTCACCCAGCGGGAAAGCGACATCCGGCGAGGTCGGTGAAATCAAGGCATCGACCTTCGCGAAGGCTTGGGCGAAATCCCGCCGGATCAATTCCCGGACTTTTTGCGCGCGCGCGTAATAGGCATCGTAGTAGCCGGCGCTGAGCACGTACGTGCCGAGAATGATGCGCCGTTTTACTTCGGGTCCGAATCCTTCTTCCCGCGTTCGCCCGTAAAGATCGAACAGGTCCCGCGGATTTTCCGCCCGATGGCCGTAACGCACGCCATCAAAACGCGCGAGGTTCGCCGACGCCTCCGCGCTGGCGATCAGGTAATAGGTCGCGACGGCGTATTCCGTGTGCGGCAGGGAAATGTCGATGATTTCGGCGCCGAGCGACTGGAAATGCGCCACCGCCTTATCCACCGCCGCTCGCACCTGAGGATCGATCCCATCAATCATGTATTCCCGGGGCAGACCGAGCCGGATGCCGCGCAAATCACCTTCGAGATTCGCCGTGTAGTCCGGGACGGTCTTATCCAGACAGGTCGAATCCTGGCAGTCGTGTCC
>JBAPMH010000484.1:0-1898 GCA_049278515.1 Chthoniobacterales bacterium | reverse complement strand
GGCTATAGCGGGCAAACACCTGCGTGCGTCGGTCGTCGGTCGCGCTCTTCGCCAGCACCGCATGCTCGAGCGGAACCAGCACGCCGAGATCACCGCCGGAGGGATTGATGGTGCCGATGAACGCGACCAGCGCGATCAAGGCAAACTGCTCCACGGCCGGAAACGCTAGACCGGTGGCAGCCATCAGACCTGCGCCAAAGATCAGGAGCGCACGCAGATCATGGCGCGGCGCGATCCAGCCTGTGATGAGCGTCAGCAGCGCAGTTCCCATAAGCGACGCTGTCGCAATAAGGCCGACCGCGACGGCGTCATAGCCCAGCGCGGTCATGTAGGCCGGCAGGATGATGACGGCAAAACCGTCGCCGAAACCGCGCAGCCCCCGCGCGAAATAGAGCAACCTGATCAGCGCGTTGGCGGTGGAGGGTTTTGGTTCAGCAGTATCGGTCACGCTTGCGTCCATGCGCCATCCTCGACTCGTCGAGAGGTGCGCAGAGCTTGGACGGCGGTCCGTCTGACGGGGAGCCTGCTTCGTCCCCGATGGCGGGAAGCTAGGACTGAAGTCGGGGCGGCGCAAGCGCTCTGCGTAGGATGGGTAGAGCTCTACCCATCCTACGAGAATGCCCGAGAACCGGTTGACAGCCGAACGGCCACGCGGTTAATTCGGCCCATGGGGGTTTTGCGATCTCCCCACGAGGCGACATGCCCAAGTATCGCGTCCCGTTTTCTCTTACGAGGGCGCAACCATGTCATCCTACACCACGATATCTCCAGACAAGCTTTCCCGGTTGATCGGCACGGCGCACATGCCTGCCCTGATCGACGTTCGTACCGACGAGGATTTCGCCGCCGACCAGCGGCTGATTCCCGGCGCGGTCAGGCGCAGCCATCAGGATGCCGGCGACTGGAGCGGCAAATTTTCCGGGAACTCAGCCATCGTCGTCTGCATGCGCGGGGCAAAACTCGCGCAGGGCACGGCGGCCTGGTTGCGGCATGCCAATGTCGCCGCGGAGACGCTTGAAGGCGGCTTTGAAGGCTGGAAGGAGGCAAAGCTTCCGCTGGTGAACGCATCGAAACTGCCGCCGCGTGACGCGCAGGGGCGCACCGTCTGGGTGACCAGGGCGCGGCCGAAGATCGATCGCATCGCCTGCCCGTGGCTGATCCGCCGCTTTGTCGATCCGAACGCGGTGTTCCTTTTCGTGGCGCCTTCCGAGGTTGTCGCCGTCGGCGAGCGCTTCAACGCGGCGCCGTTCGACGTCGAGAACGTGTTCTGGAGCCACCGCGGCGAACTCTGCACCTTCGACGTGATGATCGAGGAATTCGGCCTGGCAACGCCGCCTTTGCTGCGGCTGGCGGCGATGGTGCGCGGCGCCGACACCGGGCGGCTCGATCTGTCGCCGGAAGCACCCGGCCTGCTCGCCGCCTCGCTCGGCCTGTCGCGGATGTTCGATGACGATCTCGAGCAGCTGGAGGCCGGCATGACGCTGTACGACGCGTTCTACCGCAGGTGCCGCGACGCTTCGGGCGAGACGCATAATTGGCCGACCAACAAGGCGAAATCGTAATGGATGCCACGATGGACAAGACGACCGAGGCCGGCGCAAGCCGCGACCTCGGTCACGGCATCAGTTTTGGTGAAGCCTTCCGGGTCTGGCTGCGGGTCGCCGTATTGAGTTTCGGCGGGCCGGCCGGACAGATCGCGGTGATGCACCGCATCCTGGTCGAGGAGAAGAACTGGATCTCAGAAGGCCGCTTCTTGCATGCGCTGAACTACTGCATGCTCTTGCCGGGACCGGAGGCGCAGCAGCTCGCGACCTATCTCGGCTGGCTCATGCACGGCGTCGCAGGAGGTCTCGCGGCCGGGCTGCTGTTCATCCTGCCGGGCGCGGTCGTGATGATGG
>JBAPMH010000483.1:0-2366 GCA_049278515.1 Chthoniobacterales bacterium | reverse complement strand
CTGTTTCTCTGGACTCATTATGCGAAGGAAGAAGAGGCGTCGGAGGTCGCGCCGGGGCTGCGGGGAATAATCTGCGTGGAAGGCGGCGCCGAAGAACCGTTGAGCGGAATGTCGGAGACGGCCACGTGGTTGACCCTCGACTCGCTGATTACGCTATTGAATCGGAGCGGTTATCAAAGCGTCACCGTGATCGACGATAACCAGGCGCACGCGAACGGAGCGGCTGTCACCCTCGGCGCCCGGATCACGGAGCGTTCCGTCTCACAATGATGATGCGCTCATCGTTTGTTCGCCACAGATAAGGCACCACCGGAGTAACGACCTGCCCGAAGACGGCCTGGACCGGCATCCTCGAGAGGTTCTCCTTCCAGCGAGCGAGATGGGCGGACGAAGACGCCGGATCGGTCGCGTAACGGAGATCGAAGTCGCCTGTCACAATGTAGTCAAAAGGCTGGCGCTCCAGCAGGTCGGACGCTTCGAACAATGAAACCACGGTCGGGCGGGCCGCGATTCTTTTCCATTCGGCCGGCAGAATCGCCAGCTCGCGGATGCCTAGAACCGTCTCTTCCCTGGCTGCGTTTTGGTGAAGCCAGTCAATCGCTTGCACGCGGCTATCTCTCTGCGCTAATCGCCCCTGCACCTGCCGAAACGAGGGGAGCGCCAGAGAGACCGCACCTGCGCTAATCAACGCGACCGTCAGGACGAGGCGCCTCCGGGGACGTGCGCCTTGGCGAGCCCAACCGATCAGCGCGGAAAACGCAATTGCCGCCGCAATACAAAACGGAGGAACAAGGGGCAGGAGGTTACGAAAAGGCTGGAAAGGTCTTCCGACGAACAAAGCCAGCAGGACAAGAGCGAACACGCCCCAACCTATGGCAGTGGATCGAGTCGACTTCCGGCGGAGCATCAACCAGAAGCCGGCGCACCCCGCGATCGCCAAAGGCCAACCCAGTTCGGAAGCAGAAACCGACTGGCCAAGATATCCCGGCGAGGAGGTGATTATCCGATAGTTCGCCGCGATCCCGGCAACATTCTGCACGACCGTTCGCAGTTTGAAAATGACGGCCGGCGCCCCAAGGGCGATCCCCAGAAATAATCCCAGGCTTGCCCACAGGCTCAACCGAACACGACCTGCCTTGGATGCCGAGAGCGCGCAAAGCAGTAGGATGATGGGGACAAAAACGGCGCCGGCGGTGTACTTCGATGCGAAGGCCAGTCCAGCGGCCATACCCGCAGCGAGGGCAATCGCTCCCTCCCATGAGTTGTTCGATTTCGACCACAGCCGCTCGCAGCAATAAAGCGCCAGCAGCGCAAAAAAAGTGGCGAACGTGTCAACGATCACATTGGAGGCGCGCGCGACCAAAGCTGGGCAAACGGCGGTGATCAGGATGGCCAGTAATCCCGCCGCTCTCCCTCCGAGTCGGGTCGCGATTCCTCCTGCCAGGAGGACGGTTCCCAAGCTCAGACAGGCGGCGACCAGGCGTCCGGCGATAATTAATTCCGGCGGCGAGATAATGTCGTAATTATCGCGCCGGTTTATCTGCCCGCCTTCTTCCTGGGGAAGATCGCTTCTGAAAGAATGGCCATGGAGATATCGATAAATCCCACCCTCGGCTATCAGAGCTCCCGCCGTCAGATAAGCCGGAAGCGATGGATAACCGTACCATCCGGTGTCGAAAGTTCGTTTGTTGAGGAGATCGGTGGCCTGGTGAAGGACATAGCCTTCATCGACGTAATCGATGTAAGGAAGACCGGAAGCGATCGGACCGAGTCGAAGGAGGGCTGCGAGTGCGATAAGCACAAGCCAGAGAACCCTGTCCTTCGATTCAGGCCGGCGGAGTTCGGGCGCGGGAGTGAAAGTTTCCATCCGGGCTGCGGGCGAATTACACCAAACAGAGTGCATTTCCGCGACAACGAATATTTTCCGCGCCTGGACCAGCGGCCTTTGCTTTTACACCCGAAACGGAGTCGAATTCCCTGAGTATGCTCTGGTTTTTCGCTCTCACGGAAGATTCGACGGCGTTCCGGCAGTATGCCGAGATGATCATGGTGGCAGTGCACACGGCCGGGAAGTTTACGTCGCTGGTCCCGCACTGCATTTATGATGGCGGCGACAATGACTTCACGGCCTGGCTCACTAAACATGGCGTCCGCATCGTCCAGCACCGCAGTTTTGTTCGTGAACCCCTGGCGGAGCTGGGCCGGAGTAAGGGAAATCCGCACCTGGCGGCGGCACTCTCAGGAGCGTTTTCGCGCGTCGAGCTTCCGGAAATTGTGGCGCAGTTGGGTGGCGCGGACCGGGTTCTCTATACCGACTGCGACGTGATTTTCGTTTCCGAAGTTGTCCCCGAGCTGGAGGCGCACCC
>JBAPMH010000482.1:0-5567 GCA_049278515.1 Chthoniobacterales bacterium | reverse complement strand
GAGGAAGAGCGCCCTTATTGGGAGAAGTATTTCGAGCTGCTTTCCGTGAAAGATGCGCATTCCCGGCGTAATTGCCGGCACGAAAACGGAACCGAAGGCTGGGCGTGCTGCGATTGCGATTGCACGGCGAAGCTGGAGGAACGACTGGCCGGCCAGGGTGACTCGTTCCTGGCGCGGCTGCGCCCAACGGTTCCTTCGTAATCGTGCTCGTGATCGTGCTCGATCTGTGGAATTGGGCCAATCGATTACGATTACGAGCAGGAGCACGAGTATTGAACACATCTACGCATCATGATGCGTCAATTTGTTCCTTGCCGTGCACGAGAACTGCGGTTTAGTTCCCGGTGACCATGGCACCCGATCCTCTCCATCCTCTCGAAGCGCTGTTGCGCCAGCGCATCGTCCTCCTCGACGGCGCCATGGGCACCATGGTCCAGCAATACAAGCTGACCGAAGCCGGCTATCGCGGCGAGCGGTTCAAGGATTGGAAGGGAAAAGATCTCAAGGGTTGTCTGGAGCTCCTTCTCCTCACCAAGCCCGACGTCATCGACGAAATCCACACCAGCTACCTGGAGGCCGGGGCGGATATCATCGAGACGAACACTTTCAGCGCCACCACCATCGGCCTTCACGATTTCCTCTTTCCGGGCGAACCGGAGAACGGCCGGAAAGACCCGGAATTTTTTCAGCGCGTGGTGGACGACGAGGCTCTTCGCGCCCTCGTTCAGGAAATCAATTTTTCGGCGGCACGAATCGCGCGCCATGCCGCGGACACCTGCGCGAACGAAAAAGGAGAACGGCGCTTCGTCGCCGGATCGCTCGGTCCCCTGCCCGTGACTGCTTCGCTGTCACCGGACGTGAACGATCCGAGCTTCCGCGCGGTTACCTTCGATCAGATCCGCAAAGCCTACGCCGAACAGGCCGCGGCGCTTCTCGAAGGCGGCGTGGACCTTTTGATGGTTGAAACCATTTTCGATACCTTGAACGCAAAGGCCGCGATCGCCGCCATCACGGACCTTTTCGAAAAATCGGGCCGGACGGTTCCACTGATTATCTCCGGCACGGTAACCGATCGATCCGGGAGAATCCTGAGTGGCCAGACCGTGGAAGCGTTTCTGACCTCGATCGCCCACGCGGAGCCGCTGGTCGTGGGACTAAACTGCGCGCTCGGACCCGGCGAAATGGAGCCGTACATCGAGGAACTGGCGCACGGGACCAGCAAGTATGTCAGTGCCTATCCCAACGCCGGATTGCCCGACCCGCTTTCGCCGACCGGATTCCCGGAAACGCCGGAAAGTCTCGCGCCCCAGCTGGAGAAATGGGCCCGGAACGGTTGGCTCAACATCGTGGGCGGGTGTTGCGGCACGACCCCGGACCATATTCGATTGATCGCGGAGGCGGTGCGCGATTTGCCGCCGCGGAAAATGTGGGAGGCGCCTTTGCGCGGCGACCCGGATGGGGGCTTCGCTCAGGATCGGGGCACAAAGGCCCCTCCCACATTACAGCTCTCCGGGCTCGAGCCGCTCAACATCACCCCGGAGATGGGGTTCGTGGTCGTCGGGGAACGAACCAACATCACCGGTTCGCCGCGTTTCTCGAAACTAATCCTGGCCGGCGATTTCGAGGGAGCACTCGCTGTCGCGCGCCAACAGGTGAAAGGGGGCGCCAACATTCTCGACGTCAACATGGACGAAGGAATGATCGATTCGGAAGCCTCCATGACGCGCTTTCTCCACCTGGTCGGAAGCGAGCCCGAAATCGCGCGCGTCCCCATGATGATCGACAGCTCGAAATGGAGCGTGATCGAGGCCGGATTGAAATGCGTTCAGGGGAAACCGGTCGTTAATTCGATCAGCCTGAAGAACGGCGAAGAGGAATTCCTGCGCCAGGCGGCGCTCCTCCGGCGATATGGCGCGGCGGTCATTGTGATGGCCTTCGACGAAGTTGGGCAGGCCGACTCCCTGCAACGGCGCATCGACGTTTGCTCCCGCGCCTACGAACTCCTGACCGAGCGCGCCGGCCTTCCGCCTAACGACATCATCTTCGATCCCAACGTCCTCACCGTGGCGACGGGCCTCGAGGAACATCGCAATTACGCGGTCGACTTCATCGAAGCCGTCCGCTGGATCAAGGCGAACCTGCCGGGAGCGCGGACCAGTGGCGGTCTGAGCAACGTTTCGTTTTCCTTTCGCGGAAACAACGCGGTGCGCGAAGCCATGCACGCGGCGTTTTTATTTCACGCGATCCAGGCTGGACTCGACATGGCGATCGTCAACGCCGGGCAGCTCGCGGTTTACGAAGAAATCGAACCCGAGCTCAAAACCCGGGTGGAAGATGTGCTCCTGAACCGGCGGGATGACGCGACCGAACGCCTGGTCGATTTTGCCGAGAGCGTTAAAGCCAGCGAGAAGACGCCGATCGAAAAGGAAGCGTGGCGGCATGCGCCCGTCGAAGAACGGCTCTCCCATGCGCTCGTCAAAGGGATTGTCGATTTCATCGAGGCCGATACCGAGGAGGCGCGCCAGAAGAGTACCCGGCCGCTCGATGTAATCGAAGGGCCGCTGATGGCCGGGATGAGCGTGGTGGGCGATTTGTTCGGCGCCGGCAAAATGTTTTTGCCCCAGGTGGTGAAGAGCGCACGCGTCATGAAAAAGGCGGTCGCCTATCTCCTGCCCTTCATGGAGGCGGAAAAAAAGGCGGACGCAAAGCCGCAGGCGCGCATCGTCATGGCGACGGTGAAAGGCGACGTCCACGACATCGGCAAGAACATCGTTGGCGTGGTGCTTCAGTGTAATAACTACGAGGTCATCGATCTCGGAGTGATGGTTCCGGCCGCCAGAATTTTGGAGACGGCCCGTGAAATGAAGGCCGACGTGATCGGGTTGAGCGGGCTCATTACCCCATCCCTCGATGAAATGGTGCATGTGGCGCAGGAGATGGAGCGGGAAGGATTCACGCTGCCGCTGCTCATTGGCGGCGCCACCACGAGCCGCGCCCATACCGCGGTGAAGATTGCGCAGCATTACCGCTCCAGCACCGTCCATGTGCTCGATGCATCGCGAGCCGTGGGCGTCGTAAGCAATTTATTGAGCGACGAGTCGAAGGCAGACTTCGACCAGAAGACCCGGGCCGACTACGCGCGGTTGCGCGAAGAGCACGCCGCGAAATCGCGGGAGAAGAAGCTGATTTCGCTGGAACAGGCGCGCAGCAATCGAACACCGATCCTTTGGGCCGATTACACGCCGCCGCGACCTGAGTCTATTGGCACACGCGTGTATTCCACAGATACGGCAAAGCCTTCAGTCATCCCGAGCGCAGTCGAGGGACCCCGTGGAACAAAGATCGAGGTGGAGAACGAATTGGATCCTGCGGTAGCGCGACGGGGTCCTTCGACTCCGGTCGCCGCGGCGACCTCCGCTCAGGATGACAAGGTTATCTCGCTCGACGATCTCATTCCCTTCATCGACTGGTCCCCGTTCTTTCACACCTGGGAATTACGCGGTCGTTATCCGGCGATCTTCGACGATCCGGTCGTGGGCAAACAGGCGCGTGAGTTATTCGATGATGCCCAGGCTTTGCTGAAGCGAATCCGCGACGAGAAATTGCTGGCGGCCCGAGGCGTTTTCGCCTTTTGGCCCGCGAAAGCAATCGGCGACGACGTTGAAGTTTACACCGACGAAACCCGCGCCAAACCGCTGGCGACCTTCCATTTCCTGCGGCAGCAGATGAAGAAACCGGCCGGCCAGTTCAATCACAGCCTGGCGGATTACATTGCACCCGATGCGATCGATTACCTCGGCGGTTTCGCCGTCACTGCCGGCATCGGCGCGGACGAACTCGCGGCGAAATTCGCGGCCGACCATGATGATTACAATGCCATCCTGATGAAGGCGCTGGCGGACCGGCTCGCGGAAGCCTTCGCGGAATACCTTCATCGCGAAGCCCGCATCGCCTGGGGATTTGGCCGGGAGGAGAACCTTTCGCAGGATGAGCTCCTCCGTGAAAAATACCGGGGAATCCGCCCGGCGGCCGGATATCCAGCGTCACCCGATCACACGGAAAAGCGCACCCTGTTCGATTTGCTCAAGGCCGAAGAACAGACCGGCATCGTCCTCACGGAATCGTTCGCGATGCATCCCGGGGCGAGTGTGAGCGGTCTTTATTTTTCCCATCCCGACTCCAAGTATTTCGGAGTCGGAAAAATCGGCGACGACCAGGTGCGCGACTACGCAGTACGGAAAAACGTGACTCCCGAGTTCGTCGCGAAATGGCTCGCGCCTAACCTGGACTACTGACCGGAACCCGGCTTGTCTCGCTTTGCATCGAGACGAGGATCGCGAATTTGCGCGCCGAAAAGGAGCAGCGCACCGGCCTGATCTTCGGTGACAGCGTCAACCGCGCTCTCTTCCGGCTTTGGCCAAACGACACTCCAGGCGAGCCCGCATTTTTCCAGGGTCCAGATGATGTAGCGGGTGAGATCGAACTCCCACCACCTCAAGCCATGAGCGGCGCAACGCGGCTTCGCGTGATGGTTGTTATGGTAGCCCTCGCCGAAGGCGCCGAGACCAATCCAGAAATTGTTTTTGCTGTGATCGCTTGTCTCGAAAGTGCGATAGCCAAGTGAGGGCATGTGGCAGATGGAGTTGACCGCCCAGGTGAAATTGTAAACCACCAGCATCGGCACATAGAGACACCAAAGCAGTCCCGCCCCGCCGAGCGTGAAATACAAAATGGTGGCCACGCTGAGGTGCGGCAAAATGTAGAGGTACGGGCGTTCCCAAAGCCGGCAGTACCAAATCTTCCGGACATCGGCCGCATACCGCATGGAGCGATCACGAAATCCCGGCGGCTTGCGCACGAGCCACATCATGTGGGCATACGGGAACCCATGGACCGGGCTGTGAATGTCTTCGTCGGTGTCCGATTTCAAATGGTGATAACGGTGATCGCCCACCCAGGTCACCGGGTCGCCGGAGAGCGCGACGGCCGAGCCGGTGGCGAAAAAGAATTTGAGCCAGCCCGGCATTTCAAATCCCCGATGGGTCAGGTAGCGGTGCAAATAAAGAGTGGTGCTGATCCCCGCCCAAAAATAAATGGCAATCATGACCGGCAAATAAATCCATTCGAACGCGGTGCAGAGCGCAATGAACCCGAGCACCTGCAGCCCGATCAGCACGATGAAAAGGAAAAGATTGAGTTTGTCGTGCTTAAACATGAGGCGGGATGGAACACAGCGCGCGTTCCGAAATGCAGTCTTACCTTCCGCCCTTATGGGCAGCGCCGCAAGGAGTTATTTCAAGCCTGAGCAGTTAGTCAATATTCCGCATGCGGAGGGGGTAAGAGCATGTTAAGTCACGCGCATCGCCGGGGTGTAGCTTAGCTTGGTAGAGCGGTCGCCGCGGCGACAGGTCGCTCGGCCATCTCGATTTCCGTTCGCAAATGGAGATTCCGCATGCGGAGTGATCTGACGCGTGATAAACATCACAGGCAACTCGGGGTGTAGCTTAGCTTGGTAGAGCGCCTGGTTTGGGACCAGGAGGTCGCAGGTTCGAATCCTGTCACCCCGA
>JBAPMH010000481.1:0-3953 GCA_049278515.1 Chthoniobacterales bacterium | reverse complement strand
GATTTTTCCAATCGCGCCTTGGCCCAATCCTGGGCGGACACGGTCGCGACGGCGAAGAAAAGGACGCAGAGAAAGGAAAACTTTCTCATGTTCGTCAGGCCGCCGGCGGCATCGTCGAGTCTCCACGCTTGAAGAGCAACGCGTCCAGGCTGAATCGTCCGCTCCCATAGAAAAACATGAAGAGAAAGATGAAGCAGTAGAGGACGGCCGCTTCCCCTCGATTCACGATCGGGAAAAAGCCGCCCGGGGCGTGGACCATGAAATACGCCACCGCCATCATGCCGCTGGCGATGAAGGCCGCGACGCAGGTGAGCAATCCGAGGGCGATCATAAACCCACAGATCAGCTCGATGTATCCGCCGATCATCCCCAGGGTGTCGAGCTGCATTGCCTTCGCCGTGGGCGGGAAACCTAGAATTTTCTGGCCCCCGTGGCAGGCGAAAAGCAGGCCGACCACCAGCCGCATAAGGCAATAAACAGGATCCGAGAAGCGCTTGAGAGAGTTCATGCGGCGAGGCTGTTCTGCGCGCTTCGCGATGTCAAGAACTGTAGCGACGCCGCTCTGTCGGCGTAGGACGGGATGATCTCATCGTGCGCGTTAATAACGGCAACAGAGCGATGTCGCTACAGCCCTTGATTGCCAATTTTTTAAGCCTGCGCCACGATGTCTTGTGCAGATCCACATCGGTTGCTCCGGCTGGTTTTACTGGCATTGGCGCGGGATTTTTTATCCCGACACCAAACGAACCGACACCTGGTTCAGGCATTACACCTCGGTCTTCAACACGGTCGAATTGAACGCGCCCTTCTACAGCTGGCCCAAGCTCAGCACGGTCAAGAGCTGGGTCCGCAATGCGCCGCCAAACTTTCGCTACTCGGTCAAAGTGAATCGGCTCATTACCCACGAAAAGCGGCTCGTGCGGACCCGCATGCTCGTGGAGGAGTTTTGCAAAATCGAAGAGACTCTGCGAGAACAACTGGGCTGCTTTCTCTTCCAATTTCCGCCGAGCTATCGCTACACGGCGTCGCGCCTGGCGAGTATTGTCCGCCAGCTCGACCCGCGCTATCGCAACGCGGTCGAATTTCGGAACAAGAGCTGGTGGCGGGAATCCGTCTATCGCCAATTCCAGGAGCGCGGCCTGATCTTCTGCGGCGTGAGCGCTCCGCGGCTCCCGGATGATCTTGTCCGGACAAATGACGTCATCTATGCCCGGCTCCACGGCCGGAGTCGATGGTACCGGCACGACTACACCGGCGCGGAATTAGACGATTGGGCTTCCAGGATTGAATCTAGCGGAGCTCGGGAGGCCTGGATTTACTTTGATAACGACCGTGAAGGGTTCGCGATCAGGAATGCGCAGGAGCTTCGCGTGCGGTTGCGCGATCGCGGTCACGAGGTGCCCTGAACTGTGGCCGAGAAAATCGCAATCGTTGGCGGAGGGGCGGCGGGATTCTTCGCCGCGATCACCTGCGCCGAGGCGAACCCGGCAAATGAAATTTCGATTTATGAAAAGGGCCCTGAATTTTTGACGAAGGTGCGGATTTCTGGCGGTGGGCGTTGCAACGTAACCCACGCCTGCTTCGAGCCGCGGGCGATGAGTGAAAGCTATCCGCGCGGCGAACGAGCGCTCATCTCGCCGCTCCACCGCTTGTCGCCGAGCGACACCGTGGCGTGGTTCGAGCGGCGCGGGGTGCGGCTCAAGACGGAGGAGGACGGACGGATGTTTCCGGTCACGGACTCGTCCGGAACGGTCATCGACTGCCTACTCTATGAGGCGAGAGCCGCCGGGGTGCGGCTGTTTACCCGAAGAGGAGTGATCGCCGTGCAAAGGAAGAATAGCGGGTTCGAATTGCAGTTCGAAGGAGGCAAGACCATCGACTGTGATCGGTTGTTGCTCGCGACCGGAGGAACGCGTTCCGCCAGTGGCGGGCAAATCGCTGAAGCGCTCGGGCACGTTTTGGCGCCACCGGTGCCGTCACTATTTTCGTTTCATGTCGCCGAGGCGTGGCTGCGCTCGTTGCCGGGCGTCTCGGTCGAGGAAGTGGAAGCATCGGTGCCGGGCGCGCGTTTGCGAGAACGCGGTCCCGTCCTGATAACTCACCAGGGCGTGAGCGGTCCGGTGATTTTGCGATTATCGGCCTGGGGCGCACGCGCGCTCCATGAGCTGGAGTATCAGTTCGCGCTTCGCGTCAATTGGCTGCCGGGCGCAACCACTGAGTCCGTGCAGCGCCAACTGCAGGAGCTGCGTCGCACCAACCCAAACAAGCTCGTCGTGAACTCGCCGCTCGGCACGCTTCCCCATCGGCTGTGGGAAAAGCTCACTGGTCTTGCCGGGATCGATTCCGCTGTCCGGGCGACAACCCTGTCGCGCGAACAGGCAGGCGCCCTGGCAACGCTCCTCGTGCGGAGCGAACTGACGATTCACGGGAAATCCCTGAACAAGGACGAATTCGTCACCTGCGGCGGCGTGAAACTGAGCGAGGTGGATTTCAAGACGATGGAAAGCCGCGTGGTCCCGGACTTATACTTTGCGGGCGAGCTTCTCGACATCGATGGAATTACCGGCGGCTTCAATTTTCAGGCGGCGTGGACGACGGGATGGATCGCCGGGAAAGCAATGGCGCGGTAGCTGGCCGGAATCAGTGATCCCGGGTTTACGCGCTTCTCGGTGTATTCGAAAATAGCCCAGCGCTTTAGCGCCGGGGATCGTTCGTTTGTAGCAGTCGAGTCCCGTCAGGGACGAAAGAGGCCTTCTGCCGTCCCTGCGGGACTCAAATCCATTTATGCTGTTTTATCCCAGCGTTGAAACGCCGGGCTATTTTCAGAGGACGACGTGATCGAGGTAGCTGGCTGTCATCAAGAATCTGCGAGGCTTTGGTGACATGGCTGTAGCCGGTATGGGCGATCCCGGCTAGCGTGCTCCGTGAAATCAGCACTTGAGGAAGTTCGCCAGGTTTACGCCGATCTCACGGCGCGGCCCATCGACCGCAATTGTGTGCGCCTGAAGGAATGTTGCCACTTCAAGCTCACCGGCCGCACCCCTTACCTCACCCGCGGTGAAGCGCTCCTCGCGGCCAAGGCCCTGCGCGCCACGGGGCGCAAGGCGTTGCCGGAAAATCCGACAGGCGGCTGTCCGCTTCTCGATTCCGTCAGCGGCAATTGCATAATTTACGAGGCGCGGCCCTTTGGCTGCCGGACCCATTTCTGCGCCGCCGCCGGCGGGCCGTACGAGCGGCGGGAAGTGATCGATCTGATTCGCCGGCTCGAAGCGGTCGATGACTCGTTAGGCGGGAATGGTCCGCGGGTTTTGCCGAAGGCAATCGCAGATGCACTGAAGATGTAGAGGCGCTTGTGCCAAGCGCCTAACGCATTAGACAGGCGAGGGATCTCTCAGTCGATAACCGGGCCCGGGAGCCCAGTCGTGGGTCTTCAATCGAGCGCCGGAGGCGCGGAGGATTAAAGCCCGGAGTGAGCCCAGCGAACTCCGGGAAGAGAGCAACGGAGAATGAAACCCCTGCAAGGGGTGACGGATTCCAACTTCTCGCTACGGCCACCGCGTCCACGATCCGTCGCCCCCGTTTGGGGGCTGGTTTCGTTGAAACGAGGCCCCGGAGTTTCGCTTCGCTCCACTCCGGGCTCTATTCCGGCGTCCCTTCGGGACTGCTACAAAAAAGCCAGCCTCGGGATGACAATTCGTGGCTTTGCGAAGCTACGCGCACGCAACCGCGGTAGCATGGCGTGTCATCCCGAACCGCGCAGACGGTGAGGGACCTCTCAGGCGCTCACCGGTCGCCCAAGAACAGAGCGACAGGTTCGGCAGTGTTCGCTGCGAGTATCGCGACAGCGTTTTCAGCGTGACCTAAACTGCGTCTGGGAGGTCCCTCGGCGCGCTTCGCCAGCCTCGGGATGACAGAACGCGCGCGTCACGCCGCCTTCTTGTGGTGCTTCGCCT
>JBAPMH010000480.1:0-3168 GCA_049278515.1 Chthoniobacterales bacterium | reverse complement strand
CGATAACCCCGGGCGCTTCGCAGAAGCGCCTCTACATTCTATGTCCTACGCCGCCGCTTCGAGCTGATCGCGGCCGATGCCGCGGAGCTCGTACAAGCGCACCAATGTTTCTTCGATCAGGTTGTTCGGGCAGGAAGCGCCGGCGGTAATGCCGACGACAATCGGCCCGTCCGGCAACCAATCCTTCGCGATGACTTCCTGCTTTTCGTGCAGGTTGTAGTGGAGAATCTCCTTCTCCGAAAGCAGGCGGGACGCGTTTCGAACAAAATAAGTTGGCAACTTTTCCTCGCCCATCTCGGCGAGATGCGAAGTGTTCGAGCTGTTGTAGCCGCCAACGACCAGGAGCAAATTTAGCGGGACGTCGAGCAGCTCACGCAACGCGTCCTGCCGCTCCTGGGTGGCCCCGCAGATCGTGTCGAAGAACCGGAAATTTTTCGCGACCCCTTCCGGGCCGTCCCGATCAAGGATGGCCTGGCGAATCCGCCGTTGCACTTCCTCGGTTTCGCCGCGCAACATCGTCGTCTGGTTTGCGACCCCGATCGTTTTCAAGTGAACATCCGGATCGAACCCCGGCGAATGTGCGTTTTGGAAATGTTCGAGAAACGCCTGTTTGTCGCCGCCGTGGCGGATGTAATCGCAGACATAATCGGTATCCTTGAGCGTAAGGACGACGAGATAATGTCCCTTGCCATCACCGAGGGCGCGGGAACTGGTCGCCTTCGTCTCTTCGTGCTCGGCCTTGCCGTGAATGATCGAGGTCGCCGATTCGCTGGCGTATTTGCGGACCCGCTTCCAGACGCTCATCACGTCGCCGCAGGTAGTATCCACGATCTGGCACCCGCGATCCTTGATCTGCTGCTGAATGGAAAGTTCGGTGCCGAAAGCGGGGACGATGACAACATCGTCGGGTTGCAGATCGGCGATGTCGGCCTGTTTGTTGTGGCCGGTCAGGTTCTTGATGCCCAGCGACGAGATCTGCTCGTTGACCTCGGGATTGTGAATGATTTCGCCAACGATGAAGAGCCGCCGGTCCTTGAAAACTTTGCGCGCGGCGTAGGCAAGATCGATGGCGCGCTCGACCCCGTAGCAAAACCCGAACTGCTTCGCCAGGCGCACCGTGACGTCGCCGCATTGCAGAATCCCGCCGGCCCGCCGGACCTTGTCCACAATATCGCTGCGATAATGCGATTCGACCTGCTCCTGCACGGCCGTCATCACTTCCGGCGTGCGCAGGTTCACCTTCTCGCGCGCCGTCGTTCCGCTGGAGATAAGATTGGTGCTCATCGAGCTGAATAAAGAAACTCCGTCCCAAGGCGTCCTCACGGCGCCCGGCGGCCAGCTGAACCTAACTGCGAATCCGGATTCAGTCTACCAGGAGCGGTCCCGCAGGATCCTTGAACCAGGCGTCCGACATCATGAACGAGCGGGGCGGATCGGGATCCTTGCTCTGGTCGAGCTTCATGACCTGGCTGCCGTATTTCTGATCTTCCGGAAGCGATTCGCGGATGTGGACCTTCGTGCCGATGCTGGTGAGCGCGTACATCCGGGCCACCGCTTCGCGATGCATCCGGACGCAGCCGTGGGTGTGCGGATACGGATGGACAAAGCCCTCGTGAAATCCGTAGGCGGATTTGAATTCCTGCCAGTAAGCCATCGGGTAACCGGCATCCGGTTCGCTGGCGCGCCGGCGTTTCTTTTCCTTGTTGTAAATCGTGAAATCGCCGGTGGGCGTCGCCGCGCCGGGCTTGCCGACGTTGGTCACCGCGGCCATCAAAAGGCGATCGCCTTCCATGACGTAAACGTTCTGCGTCTTGAGCGACAGGAAGACCTCGACTTTCGAAGGATCGTGCGGTTTATGCGCGACCACGCGGTAATTTTTCGATGACGACGTGGAGGTAGTCATCGTGCCGCAGCTGGTCAGGAGCAATGCGGCCGGGACGCAAAAGCCGAAGGCGAGGCGGGATAAGTGTCTCATAGTTGCCGAATGGAAAAGCGCATTGCGGCGCTTTTGTCAATACCACACGGCTTACGGGATGACTCCCGGAGGCAGGGTAATCGTCGACGTCATCGGCGGAAGATTGCGGGCGCGCTCGTCCAGGCGCCGCTCAAAATCCTGCGAAATGTTGGCATAAAAGGGATAACCCGCCGGCTCGGCCGCCAGCGGCCGATAACGCCAATGCTTGTACATCCAGAGCCAGGGCGTCGGATTCTTCCGGACGAACGGCTCGAATTGGTTCCAGCAGGCCTGCGCCATTTCCTGGAACGTCGCCTCCGGGCGGAATTCGATTCGGGGATGGAAAACGATGCGGTAGCGTCCGCCGGGCAATGGTTCGCAGTGAACGTTAATGATGATCGCGTTCGCGCGGCGGTGCGCCCAGGCGTGAGCGAAAGTGACGTTCGTCTTCAATCCGAAGCAGTCGATCACCACCGTGGGTAAGTGCGCGGGGATGGTCAGGTCGGTCAGGATGGCCACGTGCCCGCCGCGTTGAACGGTTTTGAAAAGGCGGAGCACTCCGCCGTCGCGCGGGATCACGCGTTGCCCGCTGCTTTCCCGGAGGCTCACGAAAATTCCGTCGAGAAACGGGTTCTTGAATTCCTGAGTGACCAGGGCGCTCTGAATTCCAAAATAATTCGCGGCGATCGCGACCCATTCGAAGTTGCTGTAATGGAAACAGGCGAAGATGATCCCCTTCCCCGTTTTCATCGCTTCCTGGACGACCTCCAGATTCACGACGTCGATGTAGCGCGTATAGTTTTCCTTTGTCAGGCTGGGGCTCCAGAAAAGGTCGACTACCGTCCGGGCAAAGTTCTGGTAGGACTCGCGCGCGATCTCGGCGCGCTGCGCCGGGGAGAAGGCGTCGCCGAACGCTGCCTCGAGATTGCTCAATGCCACTCGATGATTGCGCTTGTCGAATCGGGCGGCGAGAGCGCCAATCGTTTGCCCGAGCCGGTAACAGGCTTTTCGGGACAGGAGCGGGATGATCGTGGCGACGGATTTAAGGGCCAGCCACTCGAGCCGGTAACGAAATTTTTTCCAAGCCGCACGCACGGGCCGATTGTAAGCGCAGTTTTTGTTCGCGGCGAGCAGCGACGGGAAGCGTGGAGATAACATCGCCGCGCCGCAGACTGTCATCCCGAGGCTGGCGCAGCGCGCCGAGGGATCTCGCA
>JBAPMH010000479.1:0-1584 GCA_049278515.1 Chthoniobacterales bacterium | reverse complement strand
CGAAGAAACTGCGCCGCGAGACGAAAAAGATCGACGAAATCGAGGTCGCGCCTGATCCCGTCGAGGTCGCGGAAGAAGCCGGGCTGCGTTACGTCAGCGACGACCAGCCCGGTTACACCCGCAAACGCAAAGGCGACGATTTCGAGTATTTCGACACAGAGGGCAAGCGCATCCGCGATGAGAATCGCTTGCTTCGCATAAAACGCATCGGTATCCCGCCTGCTTACACGGACGTCTGGATTTGCCCTTCGGCGAACGGCCACATCCAGGCGACGGGGCGGGACGCGCGCGGGCGGAAGCAGTATCGTTATCACGAGCGCTGGCGCGAAGCGCGCGACGAAAACAAGTACGACCGGATGCTCGTGTTCGGCAAAGCGCTTCCCAAAATCCGACGGCGCGTGAACCGCGATCTCAAACAGCGCGGATTGCCGCGGCCAAAAGTGCTGGCGACCGTAGTTCAGCTTCTCGAACGTACTTTCATTCGCGTTGGCAACGAGGAATACGCAAAGGAAAACAAATCGTTTGGTCTGACAACGATGCGGAATCGCCACGTGGACGTAACCGCTACGAAACTAAAGTTCACTTTCCGTGGGAAGAGCGGCAAGGAACACGAAGTGGACGTGGCCGATCGCCGCCTGGCGAAAATCATTCGGCAGCTTCAGGAACTTCCCGGCCAGGAAATTTTTCAGTACCTCAATGACAGGGAAGAGCGGCGGAAAGTGACCTCAGAAGATGTGAACGATTACCTGCGCGAGGTGACCGGGGAAGATTTCACGGCGAAAGACTTCAGGACCTGGGCGGGAACGGTCCTCGCCGCGATGGCGTTGAATGAGCAGGAGGCCTTTAAGAACAAGACCCAGGCGAAGAAGAACATCAAAGACGCGATCTCAGCGGTGGCGAAAATTCTCGGGAACACGCCTGCGATTTGCCGAAAATGTTATGTCCATCCCGCCGTCCTCGAAGCCTATCTGAATGGCGCGATGATCGAGGGATTGAAGCAAAAGACCGAGGAAACGCTGGCGAGGAAAGCGGGCGATCTGCGCTCTGAGGAAGCGGCCGTGATGAGCTTTTTGCAGGCAAGTTTAGAGAAATCGAAGGCGCGCTCAGCGAAGTGACCATGGGCAACGTTTCGCCGCTGCGAGAGGAGGGAAGCAGTTCTTATTTTGCGAATCCGCTTGTGGAGAAATGGCCCCGGTGATTAGGCTGCGGTTCACAAGATAACTATCTGGCCCCCCAGACCCGCGGGCGAAGCGAGTGCATCGACTCCAGGGTCTTCGTGATCCGAAAGTTAGCCGGAGAACAACGATTATGCGCTTTGAAATTCATCCTTCAATCGGAATTGCCCGTGTGGGCAACAGCCCGGAACAATTCTATCTCGCGCCGGAGACGATCGGCGGTTTACCAACGGAATGCGGGCCGGATGGGAGTCCGAAGCTGAGCAAAGGCAAACCCACCCCGATAAGCAAATTCAAGGACGGGCAGGGGCGGGTTCGCCGGCAGGCGGCGCGTTTTCGCGTCTTCGTTTTCGATGAGAAAAACCCGAACGATCCGGGACGCGAAGTCGTGCTGGGGAAAGATGTGGCC
>JBAPMH010000478.1:0-8041 GCA_049278515.1 Chthoniobacterales bacterium | reverse complement strand
AGCAAACAGAGCGAAGGCCTCGACCGGGCGATTGTCGAAGGCAACGTGGGCGTCGTCCGCGAGAAGCCAGCGACCGAAGGCGGCGAGCCCAGCCGGATGGTGGGGCGTTCGGACAAGGCAGTTTACACGGCGAAGAACGGAAACTTTGAGCTGACGGGTAATCCGCGGGTGCAACAGGGCCTCAACATCCATGTGGCGACGAGCCCGGAAACGGTGATGATTTTGAATGAAGCCGGTCAATTACAGACCAACGGTCCCAGCCGGACCGAGATTCGCCAGGCGCCAAAGGCCGAAGCGACCCCCAAGCCATGAACGAAACCCTTTCCCAGCCAGCCGCGGCGGCTCTCGCACCGGCGGCGGAAGAATTCGTTCTTTCCACAGAGCAGCTCATTAAAATCTACGGGGGCCGCGCCGTCGTCAACGGCATCGACATCAAGGTGCGCGCGGGCGAAATTGTGGGTCTGCTCGGGCCCAACGGGGCAGGGAAGACAACCAGCTTTTACATGATTGTCGGTCTCGTCCGGCCAAACAACGGGCGGGTGATTTTTTCCGGACGGGATGTCACGAAATATCCGATGTATAAACGCGCCCGGCTCGGCATGGGATATCTCCCGCAGGAGGAATCGATCTTCCGCAAAATGACGGTGGAACAAAACATCATGGCGATTCTCGAAACGCTGCCGCTGAGCAAGTATGAGCGGCGGCAGCGCTGCGACGAATTGCTCCACCAGTTCGGCATCGAACGCATCGCGAAAAACACCGCGATCACCCTGAGCGGCGGCGAGAAACGCCGCCTGACCATCGCGCGCTCGCTGGTGACGGAACCGAGTCTGCTCATGCTCGACGAACCTTTCAGCGGCGTGGATCCGATTGCGGTCTATGATGTCCAGCAGATCGTGGTCAATCTTCGCAAATCCGGCCTCGCCATTTTGATCACGGACCATAACGTCCGCGAGACGCTGTCCATCGTGGACCGGGCCTATCTTATTTTCGAAGGCCGCGTCGAAAGCGAAGGCACGAAGGATTTTCTCATCAACGATCCCATCAGCCGCCAGTTATATCTCGGCGAGCGTTTCCAAATGTAGCGAAAGGAGCCTCAAGTGATATCGAACAACGCTCACCCCGACGTCAAAGTCACCGGACGTCATCTTCACGTCACCGACGCGATCAATGATTATTGCACCCGTAAGATCGAGAGCCTGCACCTCGATTATCCCAAGATCATCGAAGCGCATGTGATTCTCGAGGTGGAGAAATATCGTCATTCGGCCGAGGTAGTCCTGGTCTGCTCGAATCACATCACCATCGAGGCCTGCGAGGAGACCGACGACATGTATGCCGCCATCGATGCGGTCACGGACAAAGTCGCGCGGCAGATGCGCAAATATAAGACGCGGTTGATGCGCAAGCACCGGCCGCGCAAAGACATCATCCAGCATCTCGAGGAACAGGTCCTCCATCCCGAACCGGTCGAAGAGGAGGAACATCACGAGCATGCCGTCGTCCGGACGGAACGTCTGCCGGTCAAGCCGATGTTTGTCGATGAGGCCGTGCTTCAGCTGGAAATGTCGCACCGGCAATTTCTTGTTTTTCTGAATGCGCGGAGCGCGCGGGTCAACGTCCTTTACCGCCGCCGAAGCGGCGATTTCGGCTTGATTGAGCCGATGGCAAATTGAGATGAGAATTCGATTCGGAATCGTCGAGGTTGCTTTTCTGCTGACCGTCACGCTAGCGCCCTCGGCTAAGCCGATTCCGCCCCCCGACGATGTGGCAGCGCCACCGCGTGACGCAGAAAAGACTGGGTCTGGTCTCGCATCGAAGGTTTTGCGGCCGGGCAAAGGCACATCGCATCCGGCGAAGACTGATGTTGTCACGGTCCATTACACCGGCTGGACAACTGACGGGAAAAGCTTCGACAGCTCGGTCTCGCGGGGAAAGCCGGCTACCTTTGCGCTCGATAAAGTGATTCCCGGCTGGACCGAGGGAGTTCAGCTCATGGTCGCGGGAGAAAAACGCCGTTTTTGGATCCCCGAAAAACTGGCCTACAAAGGTAAGGAAGGCCGGCCCGCCGGCATGTTGGTCTTCGACGTCGAGTTGATTTCGTTCAAGGCTCAAGGGTCGAAAGAGGTTTCTTCCGATCCGACAAAGGCGCCGGATGATGTGCAGCGCCCGCCCGAGGATGCAAAGCGCACCGCGAGCGGTCTCAGCTACAAGGTTCTCAAACCCGGCACGGGCGAAGATCATCCGGAAAAAACAAGTTCGGTAACGGTTAACTACTCCGGTTGGACCACTGATGGAAAATTATTCGACAGCTCTTATGCCCGCCATGAGCCGGCGGCCTTCCCGCTGAATCGCGTTATTCCGGGATGGACGGAGGGCTTGCAGCTAATGGTCGAAGGCGAGAAGCGCCGCTTGTGGATTCCCGAGTCGCTCGCTTATGCCGGGCAGGGCCCTGTGAGCGGCGATCTGGTTTTTGACGTCGAACTCATCAAGATAAACTAGCGATCCGGCTCCAGCGCCTCTCCGTCATGGACAAGCCATCGGCTGACGGGTATTTAGCTCCAGATGCTACCCGTCGAACACAACGATCCGGTTAACGCCAGAATACTGGCTATCTCCGAAGACAAGATCGACGGGTTCGTTCGCGAACCGTTTGAGGAAATTGCGGCGCGATCCGGCGTGCCGGTTGATACGGTAATGGAACGCATCCGCGCCATGCTGGAGGCGGGGACGGTGCGGCGGGTAAGACAAACGCTCCTCGCGACCAATCTGGCGGATGGGGCGCTGGTCGCATGGAAAGTTCCGCCGGAAAAGATCGACGCGGCCTTTGATTACATGTCGCAGTGCGATCCATTTTCGGGACACGTAGTCCTGCGTTCCACCGATTCGGTCACGCCCGGTTCGGAGTATAAACTTTGGACGACGCTCAAGGTCCCGCGCGGATTTTCGCTTCAGCACCACGGCGAGTTGCTGGCGAAGAAAGTTGGCGCGGACCATTTCCGATTGATGCCGGCAAAAGGGATTTTTACCCTGGGAGTAGGGCACGTCAGGCGCAAAACAATCGAGCCGGGGAGCAAGGCAGACGTTCCGGCGACGATGGCGCCGGTGCACGTCGCTGAACTCACCGAGCTCGATTGGAAAGTGCTTGTCGCCCTGAAGCGAGAACTCGAGCCCGCGGAGATTGCGCCTTCGCCCTGGAGAAGGCGCGCCGCGGAAGCGGGCCTTGCTTTGGATGAATTCTGCCGGATCGCTGAATCGCTCCAGGGTCGAAAAGTTATCGGCCGATTTTCGACCTTCCTCGAGCATGTGAAGCCGTCGGCCGGCGGCATTCGAGTCACGCGGTTCAACGCTCTTTTCCATTGGGCGGTGCCGGCAGGCCGGGAAATGGAAGCGGGCGGGGAAGTCGGTCGGCATCACATTCTCACGCATTGTTACTGGCGCGAAGCCGGGCCGGAATTCCGCAATGTCAATATCATGGCAGTGGCGCACGGGACCGACAAGGAGCTGCTCCTCGAACACAAGCAGGCGATCGATCGTCATCTGGAATCGTGTGGAATTCCGGTTTCCTACACGAATGTTTTCTGGGGAGGCCGGAGCGAGATCAAGCCTTCGGAAATTTCTCCGGAAATTTATCGCAGCTGGCTGCAGGAGATGGAGGTTAAGGCCGCGTGAGAATGTCCGGCCGGCGCATTTTCTTCCGATGAAAGCACTCATCGGAAAAATGCGGAATGGACTCGATCTGAGCTCCAGCGACATCAATTATGCGATGTCATTGCTCTTCTCGGATTCGACGGATGACGCCACCAAGGCGGACTTCCTGGTCGCGCTTCATCGCAAGGGTGAGAGCGTTGAGGAGATCGTCGCGTTTGTGCGGCAGTTGATCGAACGCGCGATCGATCCGCTCATCGACCCCAAAAATCTTTCCGGCCCTATGATCGACGTCTGCGGCACCGGGGGCGATGGCCTCGATCTGTTCAACGTCTCCACCACGATCATGTTTGTGCTCGCCGCGGGCGGCGCGGCGGTGGTGAAACACGGTAATCGCGCCGTGACCTCCCGTTCCGGGAGCGCGGATGTGCTCGAAGCACTCGGGGTCCAGATTGCCTTGCCGCCCGCCAAACTCAAAGAGTGCGCCGAGCGGCTGGGGCTCTGTTTCATTTTCGCGCGCGAATACCATCCGGCCTATCGGGAGATCGCCGAAATGCGGAGACGGCTGGCCCGCGAAAATATCCGCACGATTTTCAATTTGCTCGGCCCTCTCTTAAATCCGGCCCGGCCCTCCCGTCAGCTCATCGGGGTTTTCTCTCCGCGGCTGACAAGCGTCTTTGCGGATGTGCTCCGCCGGCTCGGGCGCGAGCGTGCCTGGGTAGTGCACGGGGTGACCGAGACAGGCGAGGGGATGGATGACATTTCGACCAGCGGGGTGACAACCCGGGCAGAGCTGGCGAACGGAAAGGTTGTATCGGGGCTGATCGATCCACGCTGGCTCAACATTCCCGCATCCTCGCTCGATGAGCTTCGCGGAGGCGACGCGACGGAAAACGCCGGTTACCTGGAGGGTATTTTGTCCGGCGCAATTCAGGGCGCCAAACGCGATCTCACCCTGGTGAACGCGGCCGGCGGATTTGTGGTGGCCGGACTTTCCCGGGACATGAACGAAGGAATCGCCCGGGCCCGCGAGCAGATCGACAGCGGCCGGGCCCTGGAGAAGCTAAAGGCGTTACAACAGTTCGCTTGAGCCCGACAAGCGGGCGGTCATCCCGAACGAAGTCGAGGGATCCCGTCGAAAAAAGGTGCAGGTAGCATCACGGGGTTCCTCGACTTCGCTCGGGATGACACGCATTTGCAACCCAGACTTCCAGTCGTGAGAGAAGCGCGATTGCCAGGTCGCTCCGATGGATCTTGCGTCCAGTCGCCATGGCCAGAGAGCCGGCTGTCTCCCGCAATTCCTCCGGAAAATCGTCGACGGTCTGGTTTACATTGATTCCGATCCCAGCAACAGCGAGATAATTTCCATCGATTGTCGTCCGGCCTTCCACGAGAACCCCCGCTATTTTGCGACCAGCGATGTAGATGTCGTTAGGCGGCTTGACGGTCGCCCGGCAGCCGGTCGTTTCCATAATTGTCGCGGCGATGACGTCGGCCAGGAGGGCGGTTAGCCTGGGTGACTCGCGCAAAGTAATCGCAGGACGGAGCAGAACCGACATCGCGATACCCTGATACGGCGCCGATTCCCAGCGCCGGCCATATTGACCGCGGCCCGCGGTTTGACGCTCGGCGAAAACCACGAATCCCTCCGGCGCCCCGCGGTCTGCGGCCGCCCAGGCCAGATCGTTGGTGGAGCGTGCTTCTTCCACGACCACGATCTCGTTTCCGATCCGGCGGTCTCCCAGCTCCGCGCGCAGCGCGGCCGCGATTAAACGATCGGCGCCCTCAACTTCCGACATGCGTCAGCTCCAACGAGAAATCAATCGCACGGGCAGAGTGGGTGAGCGCGCCCACGGAAATGTAATCCACACCCGTCGCCGCGATTCGTCGCACGTTTTTCAGCGATATGCCGCCGCTGGCCTCGAATTTTACCTTCCCTTTGCCGGCCGCGACCGCTTCGCGCATTTCCGGAGGCTCCATGTTGTCGAGCAGGATAATGTCGATGCCTTCGATCTCGAGAAACGATCGGACTTGCTCGAGCCGCTCCGCTTCCACTTCGATCTGGATACCCGGGCGTTCCTGACGTAATCGCCGGATCGTATCCGCAAATCCGGCCAAGCCGGCTGCGGCGCTCAAGTGATTGTCTTTCACCAGGACCATATCGTTCAGGTTGAAGCGATGATTGGCGCCGCCGCCGGCCACGACCGCGGCCTTTTCGAGGGCGCGCAGGCCGGGAGTTGTCTTTCGCGTGTCGAGGATTTTCGCCCGGGATTTTCCGATGGCCTCGACAAATTGCCCGGTCAACGTGGCGATGCCGCTGAGGCGCTGGAGAAAATTGAGCGCCACTCGCTCGCCGGTCAGAATCGAACGGGCGGCGCCGCGCACTTCGAGAATAGTCTCTCCACCCGTCACCGCGGTCCCGTCGCTCTGGATGACCTCGACGCTTAATCTCGGATCCACCCGTCGAAAAACCTCGGCGGCCGTGCCGGCTCCGGCGATGATCGCCCGTTCCCGCGCCACGATCCGGCCAAGCGCCACCAAATCTTCCGGCACGAAGAATTCCGAGGTCGTATCGCCCTCCGCGACGTCTTCGCGCAAGGCGATTGAAATGGGGTCCGGCATCGCGTCCATCACATCGCCGCGGCGGAGTTCGCCGCATGGTAAACGCGCTTCCCGCGCACAAAGGTCTCGAGGGTCGCGTGTGGTCCTCCCCGATAAATGCAAAGCGCGAGAATGTCCTCAGTGGACAAATCTGCGAGAGGAACATCGGTAGCGCCGTAGGGGAGAAGGGCGGCCAAATCGATCACCAGCAAGTCAGCTTCCTTGCCGGCATCGAGGGTGCCGATGGCAGCTGATTTCCCCAGGGCCCGCGCGCCGCCGCTCGTGGCCAGATAAAATGCCTCACTTGGGCGGAGCCGGGGGAGGTGCGGTTCGGAAATACTTCTCGCTTTCTGCACGTCAATTGCGCCGCGCATCACCTGCCACATGTTGAGTTCGGGGCCGGCCGCCACGTCGGAGCCCAGCCCGATCGCCAGGCCCGCATTCAACAGCTCATCGAGCTTGAGCAGGCCGCTCCCCAGAAAAAGATTCGAGGTCGGACAATGGGCAACGCTGGACTGTGCGGCGGCAATCGCATCGATTTCGCGCGCGTTAAGATGAATACAATGGCCAAGCATGGTTTTTGGCGTCAGGAGCCCGCACTTTTCGTAGACATCAGTATAATCGCGCGCCGCCATATGGAGGTGGTGCACTTTTTCGATCTCCTCCCGGTTCTCCGCCAGATGGGTCTGGAGGTAGGCGCCAAATCTTTGCGCGAGCTCCGCGGCGCTTCGCATCAGCTTCTCCGAGCAGGTAACGGCGAACCTCGGGCTGAAAGCGTATTCCAACCGGCCATTCGCGGCGCCATGCCATTTGCGGCAAAGCCGTTCGCTTTCGATCAACGAGACGGAGAGAATCTTCTTGGGTTGCAACTGTCCGTAGGAACCCAGGTCCATCATCGTTTTACCAAGGATCACCCGGAGACCACTTCGTTCCGCCGCCTCGAAGCCGATCTCGCAACTGTCCTCATAGATGGCGGCGTAGACCATCGCTGTCGTCGTGCCGTTCCGGGCCAGCTCGCGGAAAAAGAGCGGCGCTTCCCGGCGCGCTTTTGGGCCCGTGAAATCGTGTTCGACCGGAAAGATGTTTTCGCGCAGCCAGGGCAGCAACTGGCTTTCACCCCGCGCGACGGCCGAGTATTGGGGAAGGTGGGTATGACAATCGATCAGCCCGGGCAAAACGACCGCAGTTCCCCGGTCGAGCCACTGCACCGTAACCGGCCGCTGCCGTTTTCGCAGATCGTCGTAGGCGCCAACTTCCACGATCCGGCCGTCGGCCACAATGATCGCGCCATCCCGGTGGCTGCGCAGGGAACCATAGACCGGGGCGTCGATTAGAAATCCGCGAATCCCAAAGGCGCTGGCGTTAGGTTCCATCACAGTCGGAGCCTATCAGGACTCGGCGCGTTTGGGAGCGAAGAAGGCGGGCCAAAAAAAAGGATTCGGGCAGCGCACGCAGGAGAAACAACAAATACGAGAAACGTGCCGCCGCCCGAATCGCCTTAACCTGTCTAATTTGACATCTCGGGCCCTGCGCCGTTCGAACTTTTTTATAGAAAATTGACAAGGAGCGGCGATTTGCAATCGCCGTCGGGTGCAGATGCGGCGGTTTCAAACCGCCGTTCCTTGAAGCTACAGCAGCAATTCGCCCTGCTGAACCGTCCCTGCCTTCGCCGCCTCGTCCCGTACTTCCTGGATGAGCGATTTAAACTCGCATTTTTCAAGGGCGGCGATCAAGGCCGGGTATTCCGGTTTGATCCGCAACTCGTCGATGGGTGTCGGAAGCGGAGTATCGC
>JBAPMH010000477.1:0-7068 GCA_049278515.1 Chthoniobacterales bacterium | reverse complement strand
AAAGTCGGGGCGCAAAGGCCCCTCCCACATTAGGTAACGTCGGCGTTACCAACCGCATCTTGCTCGCCTCATCGTAAAACATAGGCTGCGGATCGAATGAAACCCCTCCACCTGAATCTACTGGCCGCCATCTGTCTCTGCGCGACGGCAAACGCCGGAGACACCTTCAAAATCGATCCGTCCCATTCCATGATCGCGTTCAAGGTTGGCCACATGCTTGGAGCCGCGAAAGGCAAGTTCACCAAATTCAGCGGCACGATCGAAGTCGATCGGGAGCACCCGGAACAGTCGGCGGTCAACGTCACGATTCAGGCCGCCAGCATCAACACGGCGATCGTGAAACGAGACGACCATTTGCGGAGCGCGGAGTTTTTCAATGTCGAGAAGTTTCCCGGGATCACTTTCAAGAGCCGTGGCGTCAAGAAAACCGGCGCGGTCTCCGGCGAGATCGCGGGAGATTTGACGATGCATGGTGTCACGCGGCCCATCACCCTTCGCGTGCAGCTTCAGGGCGATCCGCAGGCCGCCATGAAGAATCCAACCAGCCGCTGGCGGGTTACGACCGCACCGATCCGGCGAAGCCAGTTTGGTTTGGTTTTCAGTAAGAGCGCGGAGACCATCTCGATGATCGCTGATGAGGTCTCGGTCGACATCGAGATCGAGGCGCAACGCGCGAATTAGGGCGGGACTTCAACGCCGGCGCTGGGATTACGATTTGTGCTGGAAAAGTAGGCGCGCTCAGTATAATTCTGGCGGTGAATTTTCCGGGACTCCCCGGATATCTTCATCACCGCCACCATATTTATGTACCCGCGACGCCCGATTCGCTTGCTGCCCAGGATACTTTTCGCGCTCATGTTAGCTGGCCCTGCGGCGATCGCCCAGGATTATGGCCTGGACTCCCGATCCGCCATCGGGCCTTACCTGAACAGCATGATGCCGATCAGGAACGGCGCCTCGCCGTTTCCGCCTCTCCTTTCCGGGACGGGCGCTTTCAGCAATGTCGCGACGCTTACTCCGGCGACGGGCCTCATTCCCTATACAGTTAATTCGCCGCTTTGGTCCGATGGCGCGGTCAAGACCCGCTGGTTCGCGGTGCCCAACGACGGAGCTCCCTATGCGGCGGGCGAACAAATCGGTTTCGCTCCCACTGGAGAATGGTCGTTTCCGAACGGCACCGTTTTCGTCAAGCACTTCGAGCTCACCGTCAATGAGATCACCGGAGAGCGGAAACGGCTCGAAACCCGCCTGCTGGTTCGCAACGCCGACGGGACGGTTTACGGCGTGACCTACAAATGGCGTCCCGACAATAGCGACGCGGACTTATTGCCGGGCAGTCTGGATGAAGACATCGTCATTACCGGCAGTTCGGGCGCGACCCACATCCAAAAATGGAGTTATCCAAGCCGCGGGCAGTGTCTCGGCTGCCATACTGCTGCCGCCAGTTATGTGCTTGGTCAGAAAACCCACCAGTTGAATGGCGATTTCACTTATCCGGCGACGGGCCGGACAGACAATCAGCTCCGGACCTTCGCCCACCTTGGTCTGCTCAATCCCGCGCCGAACGAAAGTGAGATCCCGGGGTTTCTCAAGGCCGTCGCCGTCACCAACCCCACTGCCACGGTCCAGCATCGGATGCGGTCATGGATCGATGCGAATTGTTCCCAGTGCCATCGCCCTGGCGGTAACGGCGGGGCTTACGACGCGCGTCTCTATACGCCGCTGGCCAGCCAGGGCCTGATCAATACCTACGTAAAATTTCGCGATCTCGCCGGCTCGCCGCTCTATCAGCGTGACAACGCACTGGATGAAACAAAAATGCCGCCATTGGCGAAAAACGTCGTGCACGAAGATGCGATGGCGAATCTGCGGCAATGGATCGCCAGTCCGTTCGAGATTCTTTCCGTAAATCTTTATCAGGATGCGAGCCATCTCGTCGTCCGGTTCAACAGTCACGTCGACCCTGTTTCGGCCGTGGTTCCGGCCAACTACACCCTCGACCAGGGACTGGTAGTCTCGGCCGCCGCGCTCGGTCCCGACCTGAACACGGTCATTCTCACGGTGCCGTCGCTGAACCAGAATCAAACCTACCTTTTGACCGTGAGCGATGTGATGGACACCGCTCCATCGGCGAACACGATCTGGCCGCAAAGCCAAAAGTCGTTCGCGGCCCAGTTTGAACAGCTGCCGACGACGGCAAGGCTGGCTAACATTTCCACCCGGCTCCAGGTGGGGACAGGGGACGATGTTTTGATTGGCGGCTTTATCATGCGGGGGCCTCCGTCGAAACGAGTCCTGGTCCGCGCCCTCGGCCCATCGCTCAGCGCCTTTGGAATCACCAACGCCCTGGCCGATCCGGTCCTGGAGTTGCACGATGGTACCGGCGCGTTGATCGCGACGAACGACAGTTGGTCGGACAACTATAACCGCCAGGAAATCAGCGATGCCGGAATCGCTCCCTCCTCGCCTGCGGAACCCGTCATTTTGACGACGCTTCCTTCAAGTGCGGCCGGTACCACCTACACAGCTATTGTGCGGGGGGCAAACAACGGAACGGGGACAGCGGTGGTGGAGGCATACGATTTGGACCGGACGGACAGTTCCAAACTGCTTAACATTTCCACCCGTGGCTCCGTGCAGATGGACGATAACGTCTTGATCGCCGGTACGATCGCGAGCGGCCCGGGAACAAAGAAAGTGCTGGTGCGCGCGATCGGGCCGTCGCTGTCGATCACCGGAAAGCTTCAGGACCCGACGCTCGAACTGCGCAACGGGAATGGCTCATTGCTCGCTTCTAACAACAATTGGCGCACCGACCAGGAAGTCGACATCATGGCGACCGGGCTGCAGCCGGCGAACGATTTGGAATCGGCCATCCTCGCGACGTTGCCGGCGGGCAACGCGTCCTACACAGCTGTAGTCCGGGGCGTTGCCGGATCGACGGGCATCGCGGTGGTGGAAGTTTACGCCTTGGATTGATCGCGCCTGCCCGGCGCTATCCGAAGACCGCTCCGCGCTAACCAAGCACGTCCGCGGGGGCACCGCGTCCAACAAATCGGCCCCGCTCCAGGAGGAAGACGCAGTCGCAAAGGGCGGACAGTTCGCTGGCGTCGTGCGTAACATAAACAAGCGGGATTCCAAATTCGTCGCGAATCCGGAAAAGAAACGGAATCATCCGTTTTTTCAGTCGCGAATCGAGGCTGCTCATCGGCTCATCCAGCAAAAGCAGGCGCGGCGTCGAAAGAATGGAACGGGCAAACGCGACCCGCTGCTGTTCGCCGCCCGAAAGCGTGGTCACATCCCGCCCGAGCAAATGGGAAATCTCCATCACTTCGGTCACGTGTCCCAGATTGAAGAGCCCGTCGCCTGTCACAGCCGGCCGATAACCGTAGGCGATATTTCCGCGGACATCGAGGTGAGGAAAGAGGGCAAGGTCCTGGGGGACGTAGCCAATCCCACGGGCTCGTGGCGGAACATTCACCCGGGTCGTGGCATCAAAAAGCACGTTTTCTTCGATTCGAACTGCTCCGGCGACCGGACGACGAAGGCCGGCAATCAATTCGAGCAGCGACGTCTTGCCCGCGCCGGACGGGCCGAAAATTCCGGTGATCGGTTGATCGAAGGTGACGTCCGCTTCCAGGGTGAACGCGGCCAGCGGCAGTTGAATATTATCAAGCCGGAGCTTCATAAGGGCCGCCTTTGCCTCGAGATGATTTGACCGCAAAAAACTGTGATGAAAACGATCCCGATCGAAACGAGCAGGAGCGGCAGCGCGGCGGTGTCGTGGCCGAGCTGAATGTTTTGATAGATCGACAAAGAAATTGTCATGGTCTTGCCCGGGATCATGCCGGCGACGATAGCCGTAGCGCCGAACTCACCCATCGCCCGCGCGAAGGCCAGGACGGCTCCGGCCAAAATGCCGCGAAAAGCCAGGGGCAGAGTGATGGTAGCGAAGACACGCCATTCATGCGCGCCCAGGGTGCGCGCGATGCCCTCCAGGCGCGGGTTCACTCCTTCGAAGGCACTTTGCGCCGTTCGAGCCAGAAGAGGGAAGGACATGACCGCGCAGGCCAGAACGACCGCGCGCCAAGTGAAGACAATCTCGACCCCGAACACCCGTTGCAGGGCAGAACCAAGAACGCCGTAGCGTCCAAACAGCATGAGCAACACGAGGCCGGTCGCAACCGGGGGCACGAAGAGTGGAAGCATCACTAATGTCTCCACAATCGCTTTTCCCGGCCAGTTGCGGCGGGTCATCAGCCAGGCAATCCCGATCCCAAACGGGAGAATGAGAAGCGTGCTCAGAGCCGCAATCTCGATCGTGAAGAAGACGATCTGCCATGCTTCGTCCGTCATGGCAGCAAGACTACTTCACCAGGCGAAAACCGAATTTTTCAAAAATCGATCCTGCCGCCGGACCAGACAGATAATCCACGAATATCTTTGCGCGTTCGGATTCCCTGGAAGATTTCAAGACCGCGACCGGATAGGAAATTTTCGGCCCTTCGACAGCCGGGATTTCGACTGCGATCTTCACCTTTTTTGAAGTGAGCGCATCGGTTTTGTAGACAATGCCCGCTTCAACGTTGCCCGACTCCACCGCGGCCAGCGCGGCGCGGACATTCTCGGCGGGCACGACCTTCTCCTTGACCCGATCCCAAAGCCCAAGTTTCTGAAGGTATTCGCGCGCGTAAATTCCGGCGGGCACTGTTTGCGTCTCAGCGAGCGCGAGTTTTCGATATTCCGGTTTGGTCAAATCGGACGCTGACTTCGGCGCGGTGCTTGAGTCGGCGGAAACGACGATGACGAGCAGGTTTGAAAGCAGGCTGCGCCGGGTTGCCGGCTGGAGCAGGCTCTTTTTGTCGAGGTCGTCCATCTTTGCCTCGTCGGCCGAGAAAAACACGTCAGCCGGCGCACCTTTTTCGATTTGCCGCGCGAGGAGGCTGGACGCTCCGAAGTTGAACTGCAGTTTGTCTCCGCTTTGCTTTTCATAAGCGGGACCGATCTCTTTCATCGCATCGACCAGACTGGCGGCGGCATGGACCGTCAGTTCGGCGGCGGAGCCGCTGCCAGTGATGAGAACACTCAGGAGAAGAAGTATTTTTGCTTTCAAAAGGATCGATGTCAGCCAGCGGGGCGGTGGTTCCGGCCCAGAAAGAAAATCGCGATAACGGGTAATGCGCCGAGAAGCGAGCCGCCCGTCATCATCGCGACGCGTCCGCCTGGGCTCAGGAATCGCTGGTAAATTACGATCGAGTTCCCGGCGTCGGGTTCAGTCACAAAACCCCAGAAGGGAAGGAGCGTTGCCATCACCGTAAGAATCGAGATGAGCGCGAGGTCTCCCTTCACGAAGGGAAATACCGCATGGCGCCAGGTCCCGAAGGCGCCGAGGCCATCCAGCCGCGCGGAGTCCTCGAGTTGCCGCGGGATCTGGGTCGCGGTTCGCCAGAGAAGAACGACGGCGAAGGCCGAGACAAGCCAGTTGCCAAACCAGAGCGCGTACGAATTGGCATTATCCGGATTGCGTGCGCCAACAATGAGCAGGGCCGGCGCGATCCAGAAAAGCTGCGCCGCAACTATGGTGGCGAGCACGCCCAGGATTCCACGCCCGCGCCAGGCCAGGCGGGCGACCTGCTGGGCCATGACGAAATAGATCACCAGCATTCCGGCGAGATTGGCCCCGACGGAAATCAGGCAGGCGACAAGTTGTTCGGACATGGATGAGATATCGCCGGGACTGGCTTTCGCGCCAAAGTGCGGCGATTAATTACCTGCCTAATATCCTGATGACGCGAGATTTCAAATTACGCGCCGGCCGGCGCCAGGAATGAACATGCAATTCGATGTCCAGACGATCGCGTTGACGCTGGCCTGGATCGGGACGGCTTGTTGGGCGGTTTGTTTTTGGTGGATGCACCGGCTCTCTTCGAAACAGGAGATGATGTTGAAGGAATTGCACGACGTCACCAAGCGGATCGAGAAACTCTCCAAGGCCGAGCACGATCTGATTCGCGAAGTGCATCCCAACGTTGAGGAGATCAAGGAGTCGGTGAAAGACGTGTCGAACAAAGTTTCGTCGCAGAAGACCTAGCGTCGGAAGCAGGCGCCGACGGTATGAAAATCGAGCCGCTCGGAGATTCAGCGGTGATCGTTCGGGTAGTCGACGATTTCGCCGCGAATCCGGATGGAGCATTGAACGCGGTCCTGGCTGTGTTCCGGCAACTGGAAGCCGCTAAAATGCCGGGAGTCATTGAAATGGCGCCCGCTTACACAACCATCGGGGTCTTTTATGATCCCATGAGGGTCGAGCCGGGTCCTGCCGGCGAATCGCTGTTCGACGTTCTCAAGACAAGAATTCGAGACGTTTTGAACACATCACCTTTGGAAGGGGAACCCGCCGTCGAAATGCCGGTGGTCGAAATTCCAGTTTGCTACGGGGAGGAGCTGGGTCCGGACCTCGCCGATGTCTCCGGGGTGGCGGGTCTGTCCGGGGCCGAAGTGATTCGCCTCCATGCGAGTGCGAATTATCGCGTGGCTTGTATTGGATTCATTGCCGGCTTCACGTTCCTGAGCGGGTTGCCGCCGGAGCTCGCGACGCCGCGGCGAGCTACTCCTCGCCAGGAGGTGCCGGCGGGATCGGTCGGTATCGGCGGCGCGCAAACCGGGATCTATCCAAAAAAATCGCCGGGCGGCTGGAACATTATCGGACGCACGCCACTCCGTTTATTTGATGTGACAAAGGATCCGCCGGCAAGACTCCGCGCCGGCGACCGCGTCCGGTTCCGTGAGATTTCGCGACAGGAATTCGACACTCTTTCGCCATGAGCGTCCTGGTTCGTCCCGCGGGTTTTCTGACCTCCATCCAGGACTCGGGTCGGGCGGGTTACCGGCAATCCGGCGTTTCGACCGGTGGCGCGCTCGATTCCTTCGCCCTGCGGGTGGCAAATGCCCTGGTCGGCAATGACGACGATGCGGCGGGCCTCGAACTCACCCTCGGCAAGGTGCGGCTCCGGTTCGAAGATGAACGCATGGTCGCGTGGTGCGGCGGCGCGTTCTCGGCGCGGATCG
>JBAPMH010000476.1:0-2781 GCA_049278515.1 Chthoniobacterales bacterium | reverse complement strand
CCCCAGCTCGAAGCGGCGGGCGCGATGGTTTGTTGCGTCGGATGGCCGGTCAGAAACTCCGAGGGCGTCGTCAGTTGGAAATCCGGCCGGCCATATTCGCGCCCGCTGGTGAGTCGCAAGTCCTGATGGCCGTGGGCCGCCTGCCGAATAAACGATTCGAGAAACTGCGGCCCTTCAAACCACCAATGGCCGAACAGCTCGGCGTCGAACGGCGCCACCACGATCGGATCGAAGTCCAAGGCGCGCAGCTCGTCCATCTTTTGGCGGCGCATGGCCAGGAAATGAGAGGCGTGGGTTTCCGCGGCCCGGGCGGCAGCCGCCGGATCGTAAAGTTCCTTCTCCCCGGAGCTGCCGGTGATGCGGTGATACTTGATCCCGGTAAACCTTCGCACGGCGGAGACCGCGCCCGGACGAATGTATTCCGGCGGAAGTTCGAATCCGATGTCGCGATAGAATTCCCGATAAGCCGGATCGCCGGGATATCCTTCCGCTGCGCTCCAGACCTGGCGGCTCGAATCCCGGTCCCGGGCAAAAGCCGCCGGGCCGGCCGCCGTGTAACACGGCGCGTAAATCGCCCGGCGCGGGCGCGGTTGACCGAACATCAATCCGTGGGCGTCAGCGATGAACCAACGCAAATCCGCTTCCTGCATGATCGTTTCCAGCCCCGGGGCGTAGGCGCATTCCGGGAGCCAGAATCCGGCAGGGTCGGCGCCGAACGCGACGCGATAGGAATCGCAGCCAATCAGGATCTGCGCCCGGACCGCTTCGGGAGATGCCTGGAGCAGTGGCAGCAATCCGTGGGTCGCGGCGGACGCCATGATCTCGAGGCAGCCGGCGTCGCGCATCTGCCGGAAGATGGCGAGCAGGTCGCCGTTCCATTCCGTAAACCGGCGCCGGCAATCGGAAAAATTGGCGTGATAAAATTCGCCCAGGGCGCAAAGCCGATCGTCGCCGCGGTTACGTTCGATTTCGCGCGCAGCCAGATCGATCAATTGGTCGAGGTGCCGTACGTAACGGTCGCGCAAGAGCTGGTCCTGGAGCATCGCGCAAAGCGTCGGCGTCACTGTCATGGTGAGCTGGAACGGAACGTGGTCGCCGAGGAGCCGTTCCATCATGGCGAGGAGCGGAATGTAACTTTCCGTGATCGCCTCGAAAAACCAGTCTTCCTCGAGAAACTCCTCGTGCTCCGGATGCCGGACAAAGGGGAGATGCGCGTGAAGAACGAGCGCGAGGTGGCCGGAAGACATTGCAGATTTCAGAATGACGATTGCAGATTGTGGAAGGCGCCGTGCCGCCCAATCTTAAATCTAAAATCTGAAATCTGAAATCGTTAGAGCGTCCGGCAAAAGTCCTGGAACCGGTCCAGGCCTTTTTTGATAATGTCGATGCTGGTCGCGTAGCTGAGCCGAACGGTGCGATCGTCGCCGAAAGCTGCGCCAGGGACGATGGCCACATTGGCCTTGCTTAGCAGACGGTCGGCGAAGTTTTGCGAGCTCAGACCCAGCTGGCTGATGTTCACCAGAATATAAAACGCGCCGTCCGGTTTCACCGCCGTGATGTTCGGAATCTTGGTGATCCGGTCGAACATATAATTGCGCCGCATCCCGAACTCGTCGCGCATGTCGGCGAGAGGTTGCTGGTCGCCCTTGAGGGCCGCGACGGCACCTTTCTGGGCAAACGAGCAGGGATTGGAAGTGCTGTGGCTCTGAATGTTGTCCACCGCCTTCGCGACTGCTTCCGGCGCGGCCAGGTAACCGAGCCGCCAGCCGGTCATTGCGTAGGCTTTGCTGAAACCGTTGACGGTGATGGTGAGGTCGTAGGCCTCCGGCGAAAGCGAGGCGATGCTGACGTGCTTGGCATCGTCGTAAACGAGCTTTTCGTAAATTTCATCCGAAAGAATATAGATGTCCTCTTCGGCGGCGACTTCCACGATCGCTTCCAGTTCTTCCCGGGTGTAAACCGCACCGGAGGGGTTGCCGGGACTGTTGAGAATCAACATTTTAGTGCGCGGGGTCATCGCGTTTTCGAAATCGCTCGCGCGCATCTTCCAGCCATTGCGCTCGGTCGTCGGCACGATGACGGGCTCGGCGCCGGCCAGCCGGACCATGTCGGGGTAGCTGACCCAGTAGGGAGAGGGGATGAGGACTTCGTCGCCGGTCTGGCAGGTGGCGAGGATCGCATTGTAACAGGAATGCTTGGCGCCGCTGCTGACCACGATTTGGCTCGCGCGGTAGCTGATTTGGTTATCGGCCTCGAGTTTCTCCGCGATCGCCTGGCGCAATTCCGGCAATCCAGCGCTCGGCGTGTATTTGGTAAAGCCCGCTTCGAGGGCGGCGATTGCCGCCGCCTTGATATGGTCCGGAGTGTCAAAGTCCGGCTCGCCGGCGCCGAACCCGCAGACGTCGATGCCCTCGGCCTTCATCGCTTTCGCCTTGCTGTCGATGGAGAGGGTGAGCGAGGGAGACAATTGGGCGGCGCGCGCTGAGATTTCCATGGCTGTCGAGGTTGGGTTGAGGGTTCGCAAAATGGGAGCGCAAGCTATGAGCGCGCGTAGAAACTTTCAATTAAAGGTTTGAAGTTATTCTCGTCCACTTGGACGATCGCCATCTCTCGTTTGGCGTTCTCGGCCGAATCGGAGGCGTGGGCGGCATTGATCATGATGCTCTGGCCAAATTCTTTCCGGATCGATCCGGGCGGCGCTTTCGCGGGATCGGTCGGCCCGAGAACCTCGCGAATCTTGCGGACCGCGTCTTCGACCTGGTAAACGATCGCCACGCACTT
>JBAPMH010000475.1:0-2035 GCA_049278515.1 Chthoniobacterales bacterium | reverse complement strand
GCCAGCCCGCCTCCCGCCGTGAAAAGCCCGGCCGCGCCAAGCAGACGCACGAAATCACGGCGTGAAACCCGCGACGCTTCGCGCGCCTCGAAAAAGAATTCGCGATGAGCCGGGTTGTGATTGAGCCAATGCGCCTGGCGCACTGTCTGAGTCAGTTTTCGAAAAAGTGGCGTGCGTCCGGATGGCAAGGATCGCGATCCTTGCAGGAACCCGCTTTCGAGACAAGCCGGTTGTTGCTCCTGAACGGCCGGATACGTTGATCCTGCGGGGTCTTCCGGATGAACAATCAATTGCTGGCTGAAAAATTCGCGAAACTCTCCACCCCGCTCATCGCCGACGCGGCGTTGCGCCTGAAGATCCCGCTTCGGATCGCGCCCGCCGGAATCGCGCCTGTCACGGCCGGCGCTCGCGTCGCGGGCCGGGCGCTTCCGGCAAAACATTTCGGAAGCGTTGACGTGTTTCTCGAGGCGATGGAAACCGCGGAGGCGGGTGAGGTCCTCGTGATCGACAATGGCGGCAGAAGGGACGAAGGCTGCATCGGAGATTTGACCGCCCTCGAAGCGCAAGCGGCGGGTCTGGCCGGTTTCGTCGTCTGGGGGATGCATCGTGATTCGCCCGAGCTGCGACAAATTGGTTTTCCAATTTGGAGCTACGGTTCTTATCCCAGTGGGCCGAGGCGCCTCGACCCGCGCGAGGCCTCGGCGTTGCGGTCCGCGCGCTTTGGCGAATTCGAAGTTCAAAAGAGCGATCTGGTTTTTGCCGATGACGATGGCTGCGTTTTTCTGCCGGCCGGGCCGATGGAAGAATTGCTCGCGACGGCGGCGACGATTTGGGAAAGCGAACGCCGGCAGGCAGAAATGATCCAAGCCGGGACGACGCTTCGGTTGCAATTGCGCTTTGCCGAGTACCTGGCGAAACGCCAGGCAGACCCGGGCTTCACTCTTCGCCAGCACCTGCGACAGACCGGCGGCGAGATCGAAGAATAGAAACGGCGCGTTCCATCCCGGATTTTTCCGGTCGACATCGGATTTAGATGGAATTGCGGTGGCTGCCTGCCGTAAAACCAATCCGTGACCCCGTCCCCTCCTGGCCTCGCAACTCTCCCTTCGAGAGCACTCCGCCCCAATTCCCGCGCGCGCGCTCCAAAACTCCCACCCAACCTCAACCCCGGCTCCAATGAACGAACGCACATTCCTCGCCCAACTCGAGTCTGCTAATACCGACGAACTCACCCAGATTCTGCGCCGGCCCACGGCCGAAGAAGAACGCGTCCTCGAGATTTATTTTGGGCGTGAGCGGCTGCAACGGCTCCGCGGGTTAGCCCTTCGGACCCAGCAGCGCGCCACTCCGCGCGGAAACGTCGTCGTCCTCCACGGAATCATGGGAGGCGAGATGACGGTCTATCCCGAGCGGGAGAGCGCTCAATACATCTGGTTGAGTTTCCCGCGCCTCGCCATCGGCGCCGTCGGCTGGTTGCGGATGAAACCCGATCTCAAATCGGAGTTCAATGTTCAGGCGACCGGCATCCTCAAGAAGTGGTACTCCGACATGATCCTGGAGTTGTCCGCCGATCGGTGGAATGTGCGCGCCTTCTGGTTCGATTGGCGGGTTGATCTCGCCGAAAGCGCCCGGGCGTTGCGCGATCAAATCAACCAATGGTTCGGCGACTCGGATCCGGTAAATCTCGTCGCGCACTCGATGGGCGGGCTGGTTTCGCGCACTTACATTCTGAACCATCCCGAGCGTTGGAACAAAGGAGGCAAGCTGATCATGCTCGGAACGCCGAATCACGGTTCGTTTGCGATCCCGCAGGTGATTACCGGCATCCTCAGCACGGTGCGCATGCTGGCGATTGCCGATATCACCCATAGCCGGCGGCAGCTCTGCGCCATCTTGAACACTTTCCCGGGGTCAATGCAGATGCTCCCCTCGCCGCTGGTGATGGAGAAGATGCAGCGGATGTACGACTCGAGGGAGTGGGGAGAATGGCCCGTCGCCCAAAATGTCCTCGATACCGGACTGACCAGTCACAAAC
>JBAPMH010000474.1:0-5015 GCA_049278515.1 Chthoniobacterales bacterium | reverse complement strand
TCCGGCCAGCCACCGTGAAGGTGATGTTGAGCGGCGCTCCGAAAACCGGGAACGTTCCGCTGCCGCCGTCAGGTATCGCTCCCACCCCAGTCCCCGCAAAGGCGAACGGTGTGCACCCAGGTGTCGGGGTTGGCGTGGTAGTTGCCGTGGCAGTTGGTGTCGCCGTCGGCGTCGTCGTGGCCGTCGGTCCCGGGGTCCCCGTCGCTGTCGCGGTGGCAGTAGGAGTAGGTGTCCCGGCCCCAGGCTGGCCTTTGATTGCCACGGTAATTCGCTCAGGGACTGAAACGCCACCAGTTTCAGTGAACAAGACCTGACCAAAGGCTACTGCCCCGGTCAGGTTTGCCGTTGGCGTTGCCGTGATCGTGAGCACCTGGGTCTGCGCCAGGTTGCCGGTGAAGTTGAAGGCCGGTGGGGCGACGGTGACCGTAAAGCCAGGAGTGATGGCCGAGCCGGTGGCAGTCCAGCTCGTCGGCACACTCTTGGTATTGCGCACCGTGCGCGTCCAGGTGCAGCTGGGCGTGCAAGCCGTGTTGCGGACGGACGGAATATTCAGGGTCTTGGGATCGCCTCCGGTAGCGGGATCGGCGGCCAGGAAGTTCGCGAAGGTTTCGTTCATGACTAGCCCCGCTTTGGCTACCTTGGTCAGGTCTACCCGGCCGGTGCCGACATCATCCGGATCCCATGGCGTAGTTCCGTTTTCCTTAAAGCCACCATTGAAAGAGGTCATCATCAAGGCCGATTTCACCTCCGGGGGGAGCCAGGTCGGTTGCAGCGCGCGGACCAGCGCGGCGCTGCCGGTCAGGTGCGGGCAGGACATCGAGGTGCCGCTGTTGTTGCCGTAGTTCGAGAGAACGGCAGCATAGATGGTTACTCCCGGGGCGGTGACGTCCGGCTTGGTCAGATTCTGAAAATTCCCCGAGGTCGGACCGCGGAGACTGAAGCTGGCCAGGATATCACCTGCACCCGCTGAGTCTTTCGTGGACGCCGCCACCGTCTGCACCCAGGGACCGAGGTGGGCCACGTTACCGACGGGATTGGGAATGGAGGCGCTGGTGTTGCCGGCTGAGGCGGAGACGACGACACCGGCATTCACCAAGTCAAGGAACCTCCGGTCGTTATCGGTCCATGGGCTGTTCCCCCCCGAGATGGAAAAATTCAGCACTTTAACATCGCCATGCAGGAGGACGCTGTTAATGCCGCCGGTGATATTGGCCGAGGGACAACTACTAGTCGGGCAGACCTTGTACATACGCATATTCGCGCATGGCGCCATGCCCTGAATTTGGGAAGTGGGAGGCGGAACTGCACTGGTAGGCACAACATTGCCGCCCGCGGTACTGGCGGTGTGGGACCCGTGGCCATTCGCGTCATTTGGACTGGGACCATTGCAAAGGCCGGTTCCATCGGTGGTGGCGCAGTCCAGCGAGCTGAGCAGTTTGTTCGGCGCGCCGCCGACGCCGTGGCCGCACGACGCATCGTTCACAAATGAGGGATGCGTCGGGATCAGACCGGTGTCGAGGTCCGCGATGACGATGCCCTGGCCCCGGGTCATTGTGCCACCCGGCACCGCCGTACCGTCCCAGATCTTGTCGGCCCCGATGAAAAACGGGCTGCGAAAAGTGTCCAACTGGTAAACGCGTTCGCGCGCCACCGAGACCACCCCCGGCACCATGCGGGCGATCTGTGCTTCCTCAGGTGTCAGCCGAGTGGCGATACCGCTGTGCGTCATCAGGAAGTGATGGGTCACCTCCAGCGGGCGGGCGATCGCGTTGGCCAACACCTGGACATGAACAGCTTGCTCCGTCTGTATTTGCGCGAGAGCAACCTGCGCTTGCGGGGTGTCTGTCCTGAAGTTCTCTCCGGAATTGTGTCCCGTCCGTTGCAACACTCCATGCTCAGTGAATTCGATCAGGTGAACGAATCGCCCGTTGCTGTCGGCGGGAGACAGCTCTTCCGTCTCCGCGGCTAAAGGTGCAACGGCATCCGGTGCTGAAGTCTGGGACGGGGCGGCCGCGTTTGAGGACGCTCCGTAGCCGAGCACCGTCAGGAGGACGCCGATCGAGCACAAGACGAAGCTAAGTATGATACGCGGAATAAAGAAGGCGGACCTAGAGGCTCGTTTAGTTTTCATTTGTGGTTTTCTGTGTGGATTCCAAATCGCAGGCGTTCCCAGCAAGGATGCTGGACAACCCATTGCATTCGTCGTCGTCGGGCCGGGACACCCGAGCGAGTTCAAGCTGCAACAGCCACGATCCTGATGACGTCTCGCCCGACCGTCAAGACTTGATTACAGAAATGTCACGTCGCAGAAAAAAACGGAAGCGCTACGGCGCGCCGCGATCGTACACTTCGACCACCCCGTTGCCGATGCCGTGATTGAGCCCCGCGAGCAAGGCGGTGTAAGCGCCGGGCGGTAGGGTCGCTGCTATGCCGGACTCCAATGGGTTTGAGGGCGCGAGACCGGCTGCGGCCAGTTCCGCCGCTTGCGCCGAGTCATCCTGCCAGTCGTTGTTCCCGGAGAGGAGGTCTCCGTTGCTGTTCCGGAGCTCGAGGGTGGGATCGGCCAGGGCATCGGGCACCCCAAAGGCAGTCAGGCTCGGGCCGATCCCGCGCAAGACAATCCGGTCGCTGCCGCCGTTATTTCCCAGAATGAAGCCGGCGATGACAATGTCGTTGCCCGTGCTCACAAAGGCGCGGGTGCTGATGTTGGCCAGCTTCGCTGGAACGGCCAGGGTGAGATCGTAGACTTCAATCAGGGCGACCCCGGCGAAATTGTTATTGCCCCTCACGACGGCGGTATAGGCATCAGGGGTCAGGTTCGTATAAATGGCGGATTCGAGATTGTCGCCGGGTGCGAGGCCAGTGCCCTGGATGAGCGCTTCCTGCACGGGGTCGTCTCTCCAGTCATTGTTCGTCACGGTGCCGAACGTGCCGGGTCCGTGCAGCTCGAGGACCGGGTCGGGGAGCGCATTGGGAACGCCGAACTGGGCCAGAGAAGGTCCAATGGCTCGAACGAGCACATTCTTGGAGGCAGTTCCGGTGATGATGAAGCCACCGATCCCGACGTTATCGCCGGTCTGGACCCGCATCCGCGTGGAGAGGTTGAGAGCTTGCGCTGCTGGGGTTGGTGTAGCAGTGGGAACAGGGGTGGAAGTAGGAGTAGCAGTGGGAGCAGGAGTAGGAGTAAGAGTAGGAGTTGGTGGAGGCGGAGTCGGAGTCGGTGTGGGAGGCGGGGTAAGGGTGGGAGTAGGGGTGGCAGTCGGTGTAGGAGACGCGCCCGGAGTGCAGATCAACCTGCTCACGGTGTTGGTGTAGCTGGAGCTAAGGGATCCTCCGCCGACCACATAGAGGCTTCCGTTCAGGGCCGCGCTACCGGCAGATACACGACCAAGCAGGCTGGGTAAATTACTCCAGCCCTGGGAAATGGGATTCCAAAAAATAACCGAGTCCAAATACACTCCGTTATTATATCCACCGGCCAGGACCCAGCCGCCATTATAGGAGGCACTGGCCGCAGCCGTGCGACCCTCAGGCAGATCGGCGATCGCCGCATTGTCCCAAATGTTCGCAGCCGGGTCATAGCGATAGGTTTCCTGCCTCGAAAGCGGCGCGGGTAAACTAGTAACTCCACCCGCGCCATAGACAAAATTTCCCTGGGCGAAGGCGCGAACACTGAAGGCGGACAACGGATAGTTGGCCCCCGCTGTCCATTGATTCAATGAGATGTTGTAAATATCCAGGGTGGCGGTCGAGCTCGGAAACTTGTAGATTTTCCCGCCGAGGTAGACAGCATCCCCCCCCGCGTTCGGGGGCGGCGCCAGCGTCGAATACGTATTGGCAGTCGGATCATACCTGTAAAGGGTACTGCCGCCGATGAGATAAATGTTCGTGCCATCAGTAACCGCCACTACCCCAGCCATCGGCGACGGCAAGGGCGCAATCGGTGTCCAGGTTGTGCCATCAAATTTGTAGGTATTAACAACCGCCACGTTGCCCGTGGTTGTGCCGCCGAAGCTGTAGAGAAAGTTACCGAGGCTAGTGACGCCCACGCCAGTAATCGGGAGCGGGTACATGGGGGCCGTGGTCCATGCGGCGCACGAACCTGGAGGGGGAGGAGTTGGCGTCGGAGTTGGGCTGACTGTAGGTGCCGGCGTCGAGGTAGGGAAAGGTGATGCGGTTGGAGTGGGACTCGGAGTAGGAAAAGGCGTGGGCCCCCCAAATATTCGCTGCCAGTCCGGTTCGGTATCGTCTGGCCCGGCGTTGTTCGTCAGACGCATCTGATTGGCGCCGTTTGCATCCATCACAGAGATTTCACCGCCGCTGGGGGTGCTCCGGAAAACGATTTTTGTGCCGTCAGGCGACCAGACCGGCAGACTATCACCGGAAGAACTGCCGCTCGTCGCCAGAAGGATTGGATTGGCGCCAGTTGCGTCCATAACCCAAATGCGAGGGAAGCTGCTTCCCCGGCTGCTGTGAAACACGATTTTCGTGCCGTCGGGCGACCAGGAGGGTGCATCATCCGCTGCGGATTCGTTCGTGAGACGGGTCGGGTTCGCACCGTTTGCGTCCATGACGTAAATTTCAGAGTTGCCGTCACGGAAACTTGCGTACGCGATCTTGCTCCCGTCGGGCGACCAGGCCGGCGAGGTATCAAACGAAGCGTCGTGCGTCAGGCGGGTTTGATTGGCGCCGTTTGCATCCATTACGTAAATCTCAGCGCCGCTGCCGTCGCGGTTAGTCTCAAATGCGATTTTCGTCCCGTCGGGTGACCACGAGGGATCCTCATCAATGCCCGATTGGGTCGTGAGGCGAGTCGGGTTCGCGCCGTTTGCATCCATTACCCAAATCTCCCGACTAGAGTCGCGGTCGCTTGTGAACGCGATCTTCGTTCCGTCAGGCGACCAGACCGGCGTCCTCTCAAAGGCGTTATTATTTGTCAGCCGCGTCTGATTCGCGCCATTTGCATCCATCACGTAAATTTCATTGTTAAAGTCGCGATTGCTTGTAAACACGAT
>JBAPMH010000473.1:0-8718 GCA_049278515.1 Chthoniobacterales bacterium | reverse complement strand
ACCAATTTGAGATCCGCACCCACAAACGCCTGCTCGACATTATCGAGCCGACCGCGAAAACGGTCGACGAGTTGAAGAAACTCAACCTGCCGGCGGGCGTGGACATCACCATCAAAATTTAGCGGTCTATTTTTAACAAGTTTGCAAGCCCACGACCATGAGCATCGGTTTACTAGGACAAAAAATCGGCATGACCAGCGTTTACGACGCGAACGGCCGGATGCGTCCGGTAACCGTGATCGCGGCGGGCGATAACGTGTTGCTGCGCCGGGTTACGGCGGAGAACGACGGTTATTCCGCAATCAAAGTCGGGTTCGGCGCCCAGAAGGAATCGCGCGTGACCAAAGCTCTTCTCGGCGAATTCAAGGCGGCCGGTTCCGAACCGAAGAAGCTGATCCGCGAGTTTCGCCTCGAAACGGATGCGCCGGAAGGCGAAATCAACCTGAGCGTGGCGCAGTTTCAGCCCGGCGATTGGGTGGATGTCATCGGCCGTTCGAAGGGCAAAGGCTTCCAGGGCGTCATGAAGAAGCACAATTTCCAGGGCCAGGGCGCTGCGCACGGATCGAAGACGCATCGGCGTAATGGCGCGGTCGGCAATCGTTCAACCCCGGGCCGGATTTGGAAAAACATGGGCATGCCCGGTCATATGGGCGACGAACGCGTGACCGTGCAAAACCTGCAGGTCATGCAGGTGCGCGAGAACGAGAAGGTCATTTTGATTAGCGGAGCAGTGCCGGGCTCGAACGGAAGCTATGTTGTGATCCGGCCAGCCATTAAGAAACCAGCCGGGGACGCGAAGAGTAAATGAGCGCGAAAGTCTTAACCGCGGAAGCGGCCAAGGAAGCGAAGATCGAGCTGATCGACAACGGTCGCGGAACCCAGGCGCTTCACGATGTGGTCGTGGCGATGCGGGCCGCGCGGCGTTCCGGTTCGGCCAATACGAAATCGAAGGCGGATGTGAATCTTTCGGGAGCGAAGCCGTGGCGGCAAAAAGGGACCGGGCGCGCCCGGGCCGGTTACAAATCATCGGTGATCTGGCGCGGTGGCGGCGTCGTCTTTGGACCGAAGCCACGCGACTACTCCAAGAAAACTTCCAAGACCCTGCGCCGCCTCGCCTTTCAAAAGGCGTTGAGCGAGCGGATCAAGGCCGGAGACGTGCTGACCGTGGATAAATTTGGGGTGACGGAACCGAAGACGAAATCGTTCGTCGCCCTGCTGAAGAAGCAGACCGACGCCCGGAAGGTCCTCGTCCTCTCAGATTCGTTCGATGAAAACACCTACCGCTCCGCGCGAAACGTAAAGCCTGTCCTGCTCGCGACGGCTGCGAACGTCAATGCGGAGCAATTGCTGGCCTTCGACAAGATTTTGATTACGCCGGCGGCTTTGGAGCATTTGGCTGAAAGGATGAACCGCGAATGAACGAACCCTACGATTTCATCCAGACGGTCCAGCTCACGGAAAAGGCTTCGCTCCTCGGTGAGAAGCTGAACAAATATGTTTTCCGGGTTTCGCCTCGGGCCAACAAGATCCAGATCAAGCACGCGATCGAGCGGCTCTTCAACAAGAAGGTCGTGGCGGTGAACACCTGCAATTATGCCGGAAAAAAGAAGCGCGAACGCCGGGCTGATTTCGGGCGCAAAGCGCATTGGAAAAAAGCAATCGTGACGCTCAAGGAGGGCGAGAAGATCGACCTCGTCTAACTCGTTATGGCTCTCAAAAGTTTTCGTCCACTTACCCCCGCGCTGCGTTTCAAGTCTCTCCCGGCTTTCACCGAGATCACGAGCGCGAACAAGCCGCACAAAAGCCTAACCGAGGTCAAAAAGCGAAGCGGCGGCCGGAACAACAACGGCCGGCTGACCTCGCGCCACATCGGCGGTGGCCACAAGCAAAAGTACCGGAGGATTGATTTCAGGCGGCGCAAGCACGGAATCGCGGCTGAAGTAACCGCGATCGAATACGACCCGAATCGCTCCGCGCGCATCGCCCTTCTTAAGTACGCGGACGGCGAGATGAGTTATATCCTGGCGCCGGACGGGCTGACAGTCGGTGCGAGCGTGATGTCGGGGAATGAAGCCGCGCCCGACCTTGGAAACGCTTTGCCGCTTAGCATCATCCCCCTGGGGGCGAATATTCACAATATTGAAATTGCACCGGGCCGCGGTGGCCAGATTGCGCGCAGCGCCGGGCAGCAGGCCACGCTCAGCAACCGCGAAGCGGGCTACGCGCTGGTAAAACTTCCGTCAGGCGAAATCCGCCGGATTCACGAGACCTGTTACGCGACGATTGGGCAGGTCGGCAATGTCGATCATATGAACGTGTCGAGCGGCAAGGCCGGTCGCACGCGCTGGCAGGGCCGGCGTCCGCATGTCCGCGGCATGGTCATGAATCCGATCGATCACCCGATGGGCGGCGGTCAGGGTAAATCGAAGGGTGGTGGCGGCCGGCATCATCCGGTTAGTCCGTGGGGACAGCTGGCGAAAGGATTTAAGACCCGATCGAAACACAAGCCGAGCGACCGTTTCATCATGCAGGATCGCCGGAAGAAATAATTTTCGTATATGGCTAGATCGCTAAAAAAAGGACCGTTCGTGGCGCCGCATCTCCTCGAGAAAATCGACAAGATGAATTCGTCAGGCATCAAGAAGCCGGTAAAAACCTGGGCGCGCCGCTCGATGGTGACGCCCGACTTCGTTGGCCATACCTTTATGGTCCACAACGGGAAAACTTTTATCTCCGTGTTTGTGACGGAGAACATGGTTGGTCACAAGCTCGGTGAATTTTCGCCGACCCGAATCTTTAAGAAGCACGGTTCGCACACGGCGAAGGTGACCAAATAGTTGAGAGTTTTGAGTTGAGTGTTGAGAGACGATTAGGTGGGAGGCGAAGAGCCGGGAAAGTGCGGCTCTCCATTCTCACCTGCCTGCTCTCGACTTCTCTGCTGCTGGCAGCGGAGAAGAATAGTTCTTTGACAGAATCCAAGATTGAAAATGCGGACACGAAAGTGACCGCGGCGGATTTGCTTTCCCAAGACGAAGCGCTCCGGAGGGAATTGTCGCTGGCCCGCGAGACGGTCAGAACGTTGACGGAGAGTCTCGCGGAGTCGAATGTGCAAGCGGAGGTTTTTCGCCGGAAATACATCGATCTGCAGTTGCGGATGGAGGCTCTCGGGCTCGAGGCCGCGGACAAGGATCGGGCGAAACTCGAGCAGCGGCTCCTGAGTGCGGTTTCCGATCTGCAGTTGTCGCAAAAGGAGCGCGAGCAGTATCGCGATCAGAGTTTGCGCTTAAGCGAAGCGATCCTGCATCTGCTGAAAACCTCGACGGGCGGTGACGCCGCGGCGCGGATGGAAGTGGAAACGGAATTGCGCAGGACGAACGAGCTGGTCGCGAAAATACAGAATTCGCCGGCGGAAACGGGAACGTTGATGGATGGGAACGTGATCAGCGTGAAGGAAGAATGGTCGCTCGTGGTCGGCAACATCGGGGAAAAGCAGGGCGTGAAGATGGGGATGCCGATGCGGGTGGTGCGCGGGGAGAAGCTGATCGCGACGCTGCGAGTGGTGGACGTGCGCCAGCGGATTTGCGGCGCGGTGATTCAAGAAATGGATTCTGGAAAAGAGAAAATAAGAGTGGGCGATCGCCTCCAGGCGGACGCTCGCAAAAATGTAACTTTAAAATAAATGCAAGTTAGATCGATATATCGGTACGCGAAGATTTCGCCATTTAAGGTGCGCGAAGTCACCCGTGCGATTCAGGGCCTGCCGGTTTCGGCGGCGTTGGATCTGGTTGCGTTCAGCCCGAAGAAGGCTGCGCATTTGATCGCAAAAACGCTGAAGAGCGCGGTCGCCAATGCCGAGAACAACGCAAACCTGCGGGTGGATGGGCTGGTCGTAAAAGAAGCGACGGTGGGAGAGGGCCCGACCATGAAGCGAATGATGGCGCGGGCTCGGGGAAGCGGCAGCCGGATCCTGAAACGCAGCAGCCATATCCGAATCATTTTGACGGACGAGATCGAGATCAAGACCCGCGACAAGAAGAAGGGCGGAAAGAAGACCGGCGCGTCGAAGAAGAAATCTCACCCCAAGGGCGCAAAAGACACCAAGGAAAGCAAGAAGACGGAGCCCGAAAAATCTGAGAACGCGGAGGCGAAAGAGTAGTTATGGGACAAAAAGTTAATCCGATTGGGTTTCGTCTCGCGGTGAATCGCGACTGGCGCTCGAAGTGGTACGCCTCGCCGCAGGAAATGCCGGCCTTTTTGCACAGCGACCTCGAGATTCGCAATTACGTAAAGAAGAAGCTCCAGTTTGCCGCGGTCTCCAAAATCGTCATTGAGCGGGCCTGGAACAGCATCCGCGTAACTATCTACACGGCGCGCCCGGGCATCGTTATTGGCCGCAAAGGAGCTGAGATCGAGAAGATGACCGAAGAGATCTCGAAGATGGCGCAGGGGAAACAGATCAAGATCGACATCCAGGAAATCAAGACGCCGGAGCTCGACGCGCAGCTTGTCGCCGAGAACGTCGCGCTCCAGATCGAGCGCCGGATTGCTTATCGGCGGGCCATGAAAAAAGCGGTCCAGGTGGCGATGGATTTCGGAGCGCAAGGAATTCGTCTCCGGAGCTCGGGGCGCCTGAACGGGGCGGAAATTTCCCGTTCCGAATGGTATCGCGAAGGAAAGGTGCCGTTGCACACGCTTCGGACGCCCATCGATTACGGGTTTGCCGAGGCCAATACGGTTTACGGAAAGATCGGGGTGAAATGCTGGTTGTGTAAGAAGGAAGAAGCGCCCGCCGAAGCCGCCGCGCCCGCGCTCCCGCCGCCGCCAGAACCCGCTGAAGTTTAGAATTTTACCAAGGAAATATTGCCATGGCCTTAATGCCAAAACGCGTGAAGTACCGAAAGACCCAGCGGGGAAGCCGCAAGGGAACCGCTTCGCGCAATCTGAGGATTGATTTCGGCGAATTCGGTTTGCAGACGCTCGAACGCGCCTGGATCACCAACACCCAGATCGAAGCGGCTCGGGTGGCGTTGACCCGCAGCATGAAGCGCAAGGGCAAACTCTGGATTCGGATCTTTCCAGACAAGTCGGTTACTTCGCGTCCGCCGGAAACCCGCATGGGCAAAGGCAAGGGCCAGCCGGAATATTGGGTGGCCACCGTTAAGCCGGGCAATATTTTGTTCGAACTCGATGGCGTGACGGAATCAGTCGCCCGCGAATCGCTTCGGCTCGCCGCGGACAAATTGCCGGTGCGGACGAAGTTTTTAACGCGGCATCACGTGGCTGTGGCCTGACAAAGCGATGAAATTCAAGGAATTAGCAGAAATGAGCAGCGACGAGCTGCAGACGAAAAAACGCGACATGCGGCAGGAGAGTTTGCATCTGCGTTTGCAACAGCAGAGCGGACAGCTCGAACAACCGAGCCGGCTGCGCCTGCTGCGCCGCGACGTGGCGAAGATTGAGACGGTGTTGTCGCAGCGCGCCGCGAAGGCAGAAAAGAAATAATTTATGGCCGAAGGAACTGACAGCACGAGCACGAAGGGCGAGGGACGCGGGGCGCGGAAGACGCGCACCGGTGAAGTCATTTCGGGTGGCATGAACAAGACAATCGTCGTCCGGACCGTGACGCGGGTGCCGCATGCGAAGTTTGGCAAGATCGTGAAGCAAATGAAGAAATTTTACGCCCACGACGAAGAGAACAAAGCCAAGGCGGGAGACACCGTTCGGATCATGGAAACGCGTCCGCTGAGCAAATTGAAGCGGTGGCGACTGGTGGAAGTGGTGCAGAAGTAACGAGGCGCGGCAAAGGAAAGATTTTATGGTTTACCTACGATCCAGACTCGATGTGGCGGATAACAGCGGCGCGCGCATGGCCACGATGATTGGCGTGATCGGCAAGGGAACCTCGCAATCGGCCGGCATTGGCGACGTCATTGTGGCCAATGTGAAGGAAGCCAGTGCCACCGGCACGGTGAAGAAAGGCGAAGTGATTCGCGCGGTCATCGTTCGGACCAGGCAGCCGATCAAGCGGAATGACGGCTCGGTTTTGCGTTTCGATAACAACGCCATCGTCGTGATCGACAAAGATTTGAATCCCCGCGGCACCCGCATTTTCGGGCCGGTCGCGCGCGAATTGCGCGAGCGCAATTTCATGAAAATTGTCTCGCTCGCTCCGGAAGTTTTATGAACCGCATCAAACTGCACGTCCGAAAAGGCGACAACGTCGAGGTCATCACGGGGAACTTCAAAGGTTCCTCCGGGAAGGTCCTTGAAGTGATTGCGCGCAAACAGCGGGTGCTGATCGAAGGGGTGCGGATGATAAAGAAGCATCTTAAGAAGTCGCAGGACAATCCCCAGGGAAAAATCGCCGAGCGCGAGGGTCCGATTCATATTTCGAATGTGAGGGTTCTGGAGCGCGGGGAACGGGCGGCGTCCAAGGGCAAAGAGTCGAAGAAAAAGACCCCGAAAGAAAAGCCGGCCAAGAGCAAAGCTTCCAAGAGTAAGGAAGCGAAAGAGGAATAGGCGTGAAGAACGAATTTTACGAAGAGTACAAAAACCGCGTGATGCCGGCCTTGCAAAAGGCGCATGGGTACAAGAACCCGCACCAGGTCCCGAAGGTGGAGAAAGTCGTCATCAATACTTCGGTCGGCTCTCAGTCGGACGTCAAGCAGGCCTTGGAAGATGCAAAGGCCGAGCTGGCGCTGATCAGTGGACAAAAGCCGGCCGAGACGCGGGCGAAGAAAAGCATCGCGAATTTCAAGTTGCGCCAGGCGCAGGCGATCGGCGCCAAAGTTACGTTGCGGGGCGATCACATGTACGAATTTCTCGAGCGCCTGATCAAGGCGTCGTTGCCGCGGATCCGGGATTTCCGGGGGGTTTCCCCCAAGGGTTTCGATGGGCATGGGAACTACACCCTGGGTGTTTCCGACCAGGCCATTTTTCCGGAGGTCGAGCTCGATAAAATCAAGCGCAACATTGGATTTGATGTTACCATCGTCACCACGGCGCGGACGAACGAGGAAGCCAAGTCGCTCTTGAGCGAGATGGGAATGCCGTTCAGCGACCGGGCCAAGAAGGTCGCCACGGCGACTTCGTCCGGAAGCGAACCCGTTGCCGCCGCGCCAGCCACCGAATCAAAATGAGCACAGTTACCGACCCTATCGCTGACCTTCTCGCCCGCGTGCGCAATGCCGCGAACGCACAGAAGAGTGAGATGTTTGTCCCGTACTCGAAAATCAAGGCGGAGATCGTGCGCATTCTGAAGGACGAAGGTTACATCACGGATTACGTGGTGGATACCGAGGCGGCGCACCCGCGGATCAAGATTACGAATAAGATCGCAAACCGGACGAGCGCGATCACCGGCCTGAAACGCGTGAGCCGGCCCGGCCTGCGCCGGTATGTGGGCGCGCAGGAAATTCCCCGGGTCCTTGGCGGAATGGGCGTTTCGATTCTTTCCACCCCGCGCGGAATTCTTTCGGGCCGGGAAGCAAAAAAACAAAACGTAGGGGGCGAGCTCCTGGCCTACGTGTGGTAAGTATTTACGCTGGAACGATTTAACCCATAACGAACTCATGTCACGGATCGGAAACAAGGCAGTCGAAATTCCCGCCAAGGTGAAGGTGAACATCGGTAACGATGGTTCCGTCGCCGTGGAAGGACCGAAAGGGAAGCTGCAATGGACATTGCCGCCCGAAATCAAGGCGAGCGTGCAGGACAATCGGGTTTCATTGGTGCGCGACGCCGAGACGCGGAGCGTCAAGGCGTTGCATGGGCTGTCCCGCAGCCTGGTGAACAACATGGTGCAGGGCGTGAGCGAAGGATTTGCCAAGAACCTCGAGATCGAAGGCGTGGGCTTCAAGGCCGCCGTCCAGGGTGCAATCCTGAATTTGAGCCTGGGAAAATCTCATCCGATTCTGTTTCCGATTCCGAACGAGATCAAGATCACGGTGACCGACGCGACGAAGATCGCGATCACCGGCATTGACAAAAAATTGGTCGGCCAGGTCGCCGCGGACATTCGGCGGTATTACCCGCCGGAGCCTTACAAGGGCAAAGGCGTGCGTTATGCCGGCGAGGTCATTCGCCGCAAGGAAGGCAAAACCGTTCAATAGTTATGGCCTTACGTGATCGCAAAGAAATCCGGCACCGCATTCATACCCGGATCAGGAAACGAGTGAGCGGAACCGCGGAACGGCCGCGTTTGGCGGTGCACTTTTCGGGGAAACATGTTTACGCCCAGGTCATCGACGACGACGCCGGGAAGACCCTGGTGTCGGCAGCGACCACCGAAGAGAAGCTCGTCGGGAAATCCAAGGCGGGCGCGAATCGGGCCTCGGCCGAGAAGGTCGGCAAGGCCATTGCCGAGCGTTTGCTGTCGAAGAAGGTCGACAAGGTCATCTTCGACCGGGGCGGTTTCCTTTATCACGGCAAGGTGAAGGCCCTGGCGGACGCGGCGCGCGAAGGCGGATTGAAATTCTAGAACATCATGGCACAACAACACAGCGGCGGCGGACGACGGCAGGAACGCCACACAGATAAAAGCTCAGCGGCAAGAGGGGACACGACCGAGAAGGTGGTCTTCATCAATCGTTGCGCCAAAGTCGTTAAGGGCGGCCGGCGTTTCAGCTTCAGCGCCCTCATTGTTGCGGGCGATCATGATGGCCAGGTGGGCGTCGGATTCGGCAAAGCGAACGAAGTCGCCGAGGCGATCCGGAAAGC
>JBAPMH010000472.1:0-2595 GCA_049278515.1 Chthoniobacterales bacterium | reverse complement strand
TCGAGCGGCGGAGCGCTCGATCCACCACGGCGGGCGACAGACACACTGAAGATCCCAGCCTCATCGATCTCCATCGTTGTCTTCTCGAAGCCGGCTTCGCGCACCAACTCATCCATCTCCGCCGTCGTTCGGCGGCGCATTATCCATCGTTTTCCTTCCCGGTTGCGCAAAACCCTCGCGATAAATTCGATCTGCGGATGCCACGGCTGGTTCGTGTAAATGAGACAACCGCCGGGGGGAATGGCGTCGGCGAGTCCGCGGAGCGAAATCAGCACGTCAGCATTCGATGGAAACAGCTCGAACAATCCGGAGACAATTCCAATCGTCGGGCGCGGTTCGATCGAGGCGAGCGACGAACGATCGAAGGCGTTGCCGGACGCCACGGTTACGTTCGTTAGGCCCAGATCGCGCGCCAGGCGGGTCGCGGCCGCGACGTTTTCCTCCTTGTAATCGCGCAAGAGCGCCGTCATCGGAATTTCCGGCAGGGAGCGAATGGTTTCGAGAAGGTATCGTCCCCCACCCGCTGCAATATCGAGAATAGAGACAGGGCGACCTTCCGCGTGAGTGCTCCTGATCACGTCCTCCAGCAGTTTCTGTAGATTTTTTTTCCGCTGGCGAATACCACGCCAACCCGGGCTGTTCAGATAATTGCGATCGATGAGACGGCCGAGCGGCGTCGCCCCCTGGACTTTGTTTTCGTAAACGTAATCGAGCGTCAATCCGGAATCGAACCCGCTCCGCCAGCCGAGATCGATCCCCTTGCTCAGGCGACCGCCCGTCTTCATCCCCGCCCGGACGAGGGCGAACTGTGGACCGCCGCCCAGCTTCAGTCGCTCGTATTCCTCCCAGGTATGGCCAAACTTGTCGGCCTCCAGCAGTGTCGGTGTCGCCAGCGGCGCCGCGAAGCGTTCGAGAATAAATTCGCGCGCGCGATCCACCACCTGGGCCCGTTCTTTTTCGTGAAAGATGGCGTGAAACGCGGCCGGAAAAACGTGCATCCGTTTCATCGGCGACGAGAGGCCGTTGAAGAATTCGCGTTGCGCCTCCAGGCTGACGACCCAATCGCGGCCGGCGGAGAGCATCAGGGTCGGAAGATTGATCGCGCCGGCATCAGCCAGGAGACGTGTGCCGGCGTCGTGCAATCCGAGAAGGACGTTAACGGCGATCTGGCGAAAGATCAGCGGATCGGCGTCGTAAAGCGCGGCCTGCGCGGGATCATGCGTGAGCATCTTCGCTTTCACGTAGCTCTTCACGAAACCCGGCCCGAGAAATTTTTGTCTCAACCGGAGCGACGGAATCGCGAACGGAACATAAAGCCGAACCCGGAACGCAGGAGTAGCCAGGATCATCGCGCGAATCGGCGGCGCGTAATCGTGGACCCAGGCCGCGACCGAGACCGCCCCCACGCTGTGGGCCAGCACAATCATGTTGGGCAGCTCGAATCCGTACTGTTCGCTGACGTGGCGGACAAACGCGTCCACGTCTTTCACCATCATCCCGAAATTTTCCGCCGAACCTCGCTCGCCGGCGGACCGGCCATGTCCGCGGGCGTCCCACGCGAAGACGGCGACGTCATCGAGGCCGAGCATTTCCACCACCTCCGACCAACGGCCGGAATGTTCGTGGCCGCGGTGGAAAAGGAGGAGCGCCTTTTCGGTTTTCTCCGCCGGAATCCAGGCGCGATAAAAAATTTCCGCGCCGTCCCAGGTCGCAAAGGTGTGTTCGGTGGCGTTCATTAACGCTGCAATTGTAGGGCAGGCGCGCCGCCTGCCAATCAAAACGGCAACCGGTGCGGTTGCCCTACAATCTGCAAATTAAGCCGCACCCAGCTGTTTCACCGCCTCATGCAGTTCCGCCGCGATCGCCGCGCTGGCGTTTTTCTCCGGCGACAGGAGGACGTAATTGCGCGGTGCGCCGATGATCAGCCGCACTTTGCGGGGCCGCGGAAGACGCCGGCCTTTGGGCCAGGCCCGGGCCGCGCCCTCGAGATAACAGGGCAGGACCGGAATGTCGCGCCCGGCCAGGAGCGCGCCGATGCCCGGCTTGAACTCCTGCACGGCGCCGTTGGTAGACCGGGTGCCTTCGGGAAAAATGATCAGGACATTGCCGGCATTCGCCAGCAACTCGGCGCAAACCGCGAGACTTTGCCGGACATGGTTCAGGCGGGCGAACGGCAGCGCATTTGCCACCACCGTTGCGATCCAGGTGCGCGGCACGCTCTTGAAAAAATAATCCGCGGCCGCTGCCGGAAAGGCCCGGTGCAATCTTCGCAATGGCAGGGCCGAGAGCAGGCAAACGGTATCGAGATGGCTGGAATGGTTTGCGACCAGGACAAACGACCGATTACTGCGCAGGTGTTCTTCGCCGACGATTTCGAAGCGGCAATAGACCCGGAGCAGGGCACGAATGATCAGGGCCACGAGGGAGCGCAGGCCGTAAACCAGCATGTCCGGCTCGCGGGGAAAATGGCGGAGACGTTCGACCATGGTCTGGTCGAGGTCCTGGGCGGAGTCGTATTGCCATTTCTTCATCGCAATTCGTGGTAATAGCCCGCCATGTGGAGGAAGAGCGGCGCAACGTAAATCAAACTATCAA
>JBAPMH010000471.1:0-4209 GCA_049278515.1 Chthoniobacterales bacterium | reverse complement strand
CTGGAAACGGGGCTCGTGGGCCGAATTTACACTGGAAACACTGGCAGCATTTCTACAACGAATGAAGTCACCAGATCGCCTCAAGGCCGTTAATTCGACGCACCTTGCGGCTATCACCCCGCGGCTTCGCGCGCCCGCTCTCAGCTCAAATAGAACCTCGTGTTTATGACCACTAAAACTACTCGCCAACAATTCAAAGGTGCCCTGGGCGCCGCCATGGCAGCACTGCTCGCAATTTCGCTTCTCCCGATCGGGGCCTCAGCGCAACGACCGATATTTAGCGCCAGGCCGCAAAGCCCCAGCGCTTCTTCGTCGACGCTTGAAGCCCAGCTTGATTTTGCCCAACCGAAAGACGCGCCGCCAGAACGGCCGGCTTGGGCGGTGCAGAATCAGCCGGAGATTCCTTTCCAGGCGAAGTCCCCGCAGACTCCTTCCGCGATTATTACCTCTACCGCAGCGGGCGGAAATTGGAGCGCTCCGGGAACGTGGGTGGGCGGGGTTGTTCCAACCGCCGCCGACGACGCCATCATTGCCAACGGGGCGACGGTCACGATCGACACGGCTGCCCTCTGTTTGAACCTGACCGTAGGACAAGGGGCGAGCGGTATTTTGCAATTTCTGGATAGCGCCGCTTTCACTTTGACCGCGGGCGGCAACGTTTTGATTAGCGCGGGCGGCACCTTCCGGAGTGCCACCACCGGGACGGTCACGACCCACGTCCTTCAAGTAGGCGGCAATCTGACCAACAACGGCACCCTCGACTTCAGCACAAATGGCGACACCGCTGGCGCGGGCATTACCTTTGCGGGAGCCGCCAGCAACACCTTTAGCGGTACCGGCGCAACCACCGACATCCGAACCATCACGATGAACAAGGGCACGTCGCCCGCGTCGATTTTGGACGTCACCACCTCGAACTTCACCGTTCAGGGCACGACTACCGACGGCGTGCCGATGGCATTCCTCACGCTCACCAACGGCACGTTTAAGATGTCCGGCAGCTTTACCTTGACCGGCCGCGTTTTCACGAGTGCCACCTACACGATTCCGCTGACGGCGGGTTTCTGGCTCAACAACGCCAACGTTACGGTTGCTGCTCAGACCGGTTCGGTCACCAATGCGGGCTTATTCAGACTCAGCAGCGGCAACTTTAATGTTGGCACCGCGCTGGGAGACTCGATGGGAACAGGGGTTGGCGCTGTCTTTAATATTGCGGGTGGCACGATGAACGTGGCCGGACGCTTGAGCGGGGCCAGCACTTTTGTCACCTACACCCAATCAGCCGGCACGGTTAACGTAAGTAACGTTGGCAACGCTACCAGCAGCACGCCTGCGTTCGGCTTTACCGGCACCACCGCAGTGGGGATGAATATCTCTGGCGGAACAATCAATCTGGTGCAGGCCAGCACGGCGGTAACGCCAGTCGATTACAACCAAACCGGCACGATGAATTTCACCGGGGGCACGCTCAACGTTGGCACGGCCGCGACCGCCACGAATTTCCTTTTCCGCATTCAGGGTCAGATGCCCGCTGTGGTGCTTGATGTTACCACTAACAACAAGAACGCAAACCTGAGCGGCCAGGGCAACGTTTGGGGCAATCTTGCAATCAATCCCGGCACGATTCTTAATCTGAATGGCCAAACGCTGTTGCAGATTGGCCCAGCCATTACGAACAATGGCGCAATCACTGTCACGACGACCAACACCGGCAGCGTGAATTTCGCCGGCCAACTTCAGACAGTCGGCGCCCCTTATGCGCAGAATTACAGCGGCACCGGCACCTGCGGCGCCGCAGCCCTGCGGGTAGCTTCTTTTTCACTGCAGAATCCGCTCGGCATCACGATCAGTGGCGCTTCGCCCGCGCTCAATGTCTACCGCATCAATGCCTTCTTCGGTCAGATCACGGGTAGCGGCCAGCTCGCCATTGGCGCGGGCGATGCGGTGCTCCTGGTCATTCAGCGTGGCGTCAGCGGCGCGTTCGCCGCAGGAAGTTTTGACGCGGCTCCAGTCTTTAACGTCGGCTCCGCTGGCCTGGCCATTGTTTACTCCCAGGCGAGTGCCCTCATCACGACGGGCCCCGAAATCCCGGCCACCCGAAGCATCCTTAGCATTCAAATCCTTAACCCCACCAATGTGACCCTGGCGGGCGGCGCTTTGACAGCGACAGGCACGGCCGCCGGCCTGAACGGCCTTTTTCTGAGCTCCGGCACCCTGAACACATCCGCCGCAAACTTGCTCACTCTCTCCGGCACTGTCACCGCTGCTATCTCCGGTGGCACCGCCGCCAGCTATGTAAATGGTCCGCTGGCTCGCACGCTGCCTGCCAGCCTTGTTACGGGCAGCACCTACACCTTCCCGGTCGGCAAGAGCAGTTTCAAAATGCTTGAGTTGGTAAATCCAACGACTAATTCCGGCGGCACGGTTGTCGTGCAAGCCGAAGCATTCGATGCCAATTCAGGCGGCACGGCAGGCGCGGGCTTCAGTAGCCTAAACACCAATCGCTATTGGTCTGCTAGTGTGACGCCAGCCGCGAATTTCACCGACACTACTGTTCGCCTGACAGAAGTAGGCATTCCGTCCGCCCATGCCATTGGTCAGTCCGCTACCCAGGGCGGGACCTACAACAGCATTGGCGGCACCGTTGCCGCACCAACGATTGGCCCTAGCTCGACCGTCACTTCTCTCGGCTTCTTTGCCATTGGAGTGCTCACCGGCGCTCCAACCATCAGCGGATCGCAGAATGTCGGCCCGGCCGGAGCCTTCCCAACCATTTCGGCCGCGGCGGCGGCCTACAATTCCCGGATCCAGACTGGACCGGTAACCTTCCTCCTGACTGACACGAGTTATACGACAGGGGTAGGCGATGACAGAACCACTGGCGAAACATTCCCGATCACAATCAACGGAAATCCCGGCGCTAGCGCCACCAACACCTTGACGATCAAGCCGGCGCCGGCCACATCGGTCTCCATTAGCCCTCTGGCCGCGACCCCGACGGCCGTATTCATTCTTAATGGCGCCGACTGGGTCACGATCGACGGGTCTAACACCGCAGGCGGGACGTCGCGAGACCTCACCATCACTAATACCAACATTAGCACCACCAGCGCAGTTATCTGGGGTCAGACTACCGGGACAGCCGATCCTGCGACCAACAATACGGTCAAGAACGTGAACATAGCCGGCAACGCGGCCACCACGACTCTGGCCGGCGTCGGTTTCGCCGGCAGCGCGATGAGCAGCGCCAGCCTTGGCACTCGGAACGACAACAATCGCGTCCAGAACTGCAATATCACCGCGGCCCAATTTGGCATTTTCTCAGAGGGGGCCAGCGCCACGAATAAGAACTTCGGCACGGTAATTACCGGCAATCAGGTCGGCGGCGCTGGTGCAAGCGCGATCGGTCGCGTCGGTATCTTTGTCGGCTTCGACGACGGCGCCCAGGTTACCAATAATTCGATCAGCAACGTAACGGCCGCCAACAGCTTCGACGTTCACGGCATTGCGGTCGGCTCCTTTACGATCAGCACCACCGCATTCACCCTTGCTGAGGCCGTTAACGCCACCATCACCGGAAACTTTGTCTCCGGCGTGGTCAAGACTGATACGTTCTCGGCCGCTGGCATCACTTTTGGCACGGCCACGTATGGCACGACCAGAATTGCGAATAACATGGTCAGCGGTGTCAATGCCAACGGCACGTCCGGCGATTTCGCCGCCGGGATTTTTGTCGGCGGCAGCGTCACCGGCCCGGTGCAGCTGTATTTTAATTCTGTTTCAATGACCGGCGCGCGCGACTCGGCCTCCCTCGCCACGTCGCCGAGTTTTGCGCTGGCAGTTTTGGGCAGTAACCCGGTCGTCGACATCCGGGACAATGTCCTCTACAACACTCAGACTTCGGCCACTGCGGCATCGCTTAGCTACGCGATCGGTCTCTCTTCTATCGCGCCCTTCACAAATATTACGTCGAACTTCAACGACTTCTTTACCAGTGGCGCAAGTGCGGCGTTTTCCCGGATCGGCAGCCTGGCTCAATCGACCGGCGTTGATCTGACGACACTGGCCGCCTGGCAAGCTAGCACCGGCAAGGATGCCAACTCCATTTCGGCCGATCCGCTCTTCGTTAATAGCCTGACCGATCTGCATGTTCCAATCGGCAGTCCGGTCGTGAACGTGGGCACCGCGGTCGGCGGTATCGTGGTCGAC
>JBAPMH010000470.1:0-1579 GCA_049278515.1 Chthoniobacterales bacterium | reverse complement strand
GGATGGGCCCTTCCCAGTTCATGAACCGGTGTAACCCGCCGGATTGCCGGATAACGTCGAGCCCCGGCCGGACGAAAAGGTGATAGGTGTTTCCGAGAATGATCTGAGCGGCGAGCTCACGCAGTTCGCGCGGACTTACTGCCTTTACGCTGCCTTGAGTCCCGACCGGCATGAATGCCGGGGTCTCGATCGCCCCGTGCGCCGTCGTGAGCCGCCCGCGTCTCGCCTTCGAAAGGCAGTCCTTGGAGAGCAACTCAAACACGTCGCCCACCTTCGATAGCATTGATTAACCCGCAAGTGGTAAGCGGCCTCTTTATGCGATAAGAGGAGGCGCGCCCAATGCGTCTATTCGGCTATTTTCTGATCTCTGTTGCCAGTCTTGGTGCGACGGCGCTCGGGCTCCGCGTTTTCCTTCCGGCTCCGCAGATCGATGGCATTGCGGTGAAGATCCAGTTCATCCACCAGCATCGTGACGAGCTCGACACGCTTTTCATCGGATCGAGTCGTGTCTACCACGGCGTAAATCCCAGGATCTTCGACGAGACCACGGCCGCGGCCGGGATCCAGACGCATTCGTACAATTTCGGAGTGGATGCGATGTTGCCGCCCGAGACATTTTATGTCGCCGATCAAATCCTGGCCGCCAAGCCCCGCAAACTCCGTTGGGTTTTCATAGAGCTGGAAGACGTCCAGGTGACAGTTTCCCAGGAGCACGCTCGCACCCAACGCGCGCTCTCCTGGCACGACTGGAAACGAACATGGCTCGTTACCCAAAAACTCCTCAACCTCGATGTTCAGGAGAAGTGGAAACAGAAACGAAATAGATTTCTTCAGAACCGAAATGCGCTGGCAATGCACTTTGGTCTCCTCCTGAAAAAGTTCGCCAATAGCGGGAGAGTGTTTGATCTAACCCAATGGTATCCGCAGGAAGAGGACGCCTCGCAGCTGGAATACGAGCCAAGGGGCGATGGCTACGCGCCTACGATGGTGCCGATGGACGGTGAGCGTCGGGTCCGGTATGAGGCGTGGGTTGCCAACGATCCGGCGTCCGCGAAACCGCGAGAAACCGACAGGTATGCGGATAGAGCCTTCCGGCACTACGTGGAAGGGTTTCGGTCGATCGGAGCCACGCCGATATTTTTCGTGACCCCGGGATCCAGGGCCTTCTTGCCTTCGAAATTCATCGGAGCGCAACCTGCGGCTGTCCTGGCGTTCAACGATGCGAGAGCGTTCCCAAGTTTGTATTTCGCCAGTTCCCGCATCGACGAGGCCCATCTGAACGCAGCCGGGGCGGACGAGTTCACAAAGCTGCTCGCGCTCCGGTTCCTAAGCTGGAAGCGGGACGCTGAAAGATGAAAGGGCGCTGATCAGTCTCAGGCGTGTTATCGGTTAATCGATGTCGGAACCGGTCCTTAATTCGATCGCAAGCGCGAGCGAGCTCGTGGTGCGATTTGGCAATCAGGTGGTGCTCGATCGAGCGACGGCGACGATTCTGGAAGGGGAACGGGTGGGGCTGGTGGGACGCAACGGTTCGGGGAAATCGACGTTCCTCCAGATCGCAGCGGGCGTAATGCAGCCG
>JBAPMH010000469.1:0-2850 GCA_049278515.1 Chthoniobacterales bacterium | reverse complement strand
CCGCAATAGCACCGGTCGTGAATCCCGAAAGTGACGCAAGCAGACCCATCGTATTGTCGGCTTTTGATTCAATCTTTGCCATGAAGATATCGATATCCGGCGATCCGATTTTTTCGGCCGTGAACTTCGTCTCCGTAAGGAATGTTGTGCCTTCGATCGTTAGGGCGCCATCGATCTGTCGCCCTTCAGCCCAATAACCGGGACGAGCGTCCAATTCAAAAAAAACGGCGAGATCATAAAACCATCGCTCGAAAGCGATGCCGCCGGGTTGAGTTCCAAGTTGCGACGTCATTTCCGCCAGGCGCGCTTGTAGCTTCTCAATGGATTGCTGCGCTGCGAGCCGTGAAGCCATTTCGTCTTGTGCTGCTCGTCTTCGTTGCGCCACCTCGCGCGTCTCGCGGATGTTTTCGTTTACTCGTGCCACAGCGTCTCGCAGACGAGCGACGGCTTCCCGTGCGTCCGGTATGCGGATCTTGGTGTCTTCTTTTCGTTCCAAGTCAGGGAAGTGGCGCATCTCCGCGAGCGACCGAGCCATCGCAAGTATCGCATTCTGCCCTTTTTCGTTTTTGAGGAGAAGTGGCCACAACCATCCTACAAAGTCGCGTTTGCTCTGATCTGAGTGCCACTGGGCCAAAGCTCTGTCGGCAATATTGTGTTGCTGAAGGAAAACCCGGAGGGATGGCTTATACCAGAAAACCTTGAGCAGGGCGTCCTGAGTCAGCTCTGCAAAGGCGGGAGATAATTTCTTCATCGCAATCGCTTCTCGCAAACTCCCGCATTGACGATGCGATCGCAACCGTTCTCCCGATATCGGACACGAGATGAGGCATTCCCCCTACGCCCGGCTACGGCGCGGCAAGCGAGGCGTGCCGAGATTGGGCAGCAATGCGGTGAGGAGCCGGTTAGCGGGAAATAGCAGCAGATCTGAAGACGAAGCGAATGCCGTGGTGATCGGCGAAGGCACCGAGGAGGGCTGAACCGAGGCCGCCCAGGCCGAAGAAGAAGCCAGCAGGTGCATACTTTGAGTACGGGCACGTGAATCGATCGTGAGCGTGGCTTTGGGTTCCATTTGTCTTGTCGAAGCCGCTATCGTTCACCGGGGCTAATGCGCTTGGCCCACTTGGGCCGTGTATCCATGGCGACACCCTCTGCGCGAAGATCACGCCGCAGCTTTTTAAACTCTTTCTCGAAACTCGATTCAACGGACCATTGTGAAAAATCCGGAATGTAGTACTGGCGAATTTCTACCGCTAAATCATTGCCTGAGTCAGCGTCGGGGCAGCTCCACTTTCGAAGACTGGTCATATCATTTAGTCGGAGAGGGAAAAGCTTCCGAATGCCGTCTAGCGACTCCTGCTGACACGCGCGTCGAATCTCCGTTTTGACCCAATTGCTTTTCATACTGTGGTCAGAAAGAACGAGCACTAATTTATCGTGCATGTGAATCGCTCTCTCGATTTGGTCGAACAGCTTCGCGCCGCCTCGCATTTCTTCGGGCGCGAACCAAACGCGAATTCCTTCCTCTCGCATGCGGGCCCACAAGCGGCGGGCAAACGCCTCGTCAGCGTGACTGTAACTGATGAAGCACGAGTGAAAGTGAATACCGGCATCCGCCTCAACGAGCGACGGGACGTAATCGACCAACATTGATGGTAACCCGACGCCTAGAAGGAACGATTTTGGGATACTTCCGCTCGACCGGAATAGCGTATCGATAGATAATGATGAGGGGCCGGCATGTCGCACATCGGCCAAGCCGATAGCCGTCTCTAGATCCACGTCTGCAAAGATCGTGCCGCGACAGCGTGCGGCGCGAAACGCCACTCGGAAGAGATTGGCCCCAGTAAAATTTGTTCCGAGTAACGCCGCGCCATAGAAGCTGGCCCGAGAAAGGTCAGCACCAGAGAAGTCAGCGTTGGCTAACTGGGCCCCCTTAAAACTCGCTCCGGATGCGTCTGCACCGGTGAAAACGGCGCCTATCAAATTAACGCCTTGGAAGTTGGAGCCGCGGAGGATTGCCTGGCGAAAGTCTGCATCTGCTAGATCGTATCCTCGGAAATCTGAGTTTAGGAAAACTTGCTGACGAAAATCCGGCCGACGCGATGGTGTTCGCGCCCGCGACGAATTCCATTCGTCATGGCAACCGAGAACGGCGGGGGTTAGACTCTGCTGGGGATTCACGGTTCAATGGTAGCGAACCGAGAAACGAAACCAAGTGCGGATCGCCTTTTACTGGGGGTCAGAGCTAACAATCGAAACGTCGGTGGAATGGCTAAATGGGAGCAGTCCTGGAATCTCGGCGGTCCCCGTCGGCCAGCACTCGACCGCTTTAAGCGGTCGAGATAATCCGGCGCGAACGCCCCTTCGGGTTGCGCTGACCGCGCGCCCTCGGCGCCGGCTTCTGGTGCTCGGCGCCTCGAACGATGAGGTTTCGCAGCGTTCCATAGAGCGGGTGCCGTGGGTTTGCGCGGTAAAAACGATGGTAACCATTGCTGCGACTCGAAATGAGCCGGGCGGCCTCGAGTTTTGCGAGCTCATCCTGGACCGTCTGGAGCGAAAGAAAACTCAAGCGCGCCAACTCGCGGACATAGAGCTCTTGCTTCGGATTCGTGAACAACAATCGGAGCACCTCCGCCCGCACCATCGGAAATAATCCGTGCAACAGAGTCTTGCGCATTCCGGCTCCAAACTAACTCGACCGCTTAAAGCGGTCGAGATTTTTGGGCAGCAGTCAAAATTGTCGATCACGCGAAGCGGGAACGCCTTGCTCCGTTCGCCCATGAAACGATCAAGCTGGAAGGAGGGCTGCGGAGTGACAGAGCGCAACAAGGAGCGCCGATTTCCCAGGAC
>JBAPMH010000468.1:0-5353 GCA_049278515.1 Chthoniobacterales bacterium | reverse complement strand
CTTCGTCTGGAAAGACCCAGGCGCCGCGGATCTTATCATGATCAAGGATAACCCGGACAAACCAGAGGAGGGTCAACGCCTGATTATTCCTTTCTTTGGACTCGAGGAAGACATCACAAAAGTAACGGCTTCCGGCTCCGCCAATCACAGCAATGTGTTCATCAAGGCCGATCAATCGACTCCGCCGATTGACGCGCCGGCCGGTAACGACAAGTACTGCATCACCTATTATACCGATCGTGTTATGTATACGGTCCGGAAGGGTTCCTACATTCCTGACTCCCAGGGTCCGTATACAATTACAGTCGCAGACTACGTTAGCGGCTATCGAGACAGATACACTCTTAGTGGCACTAACTATGTTTCGAGTCCCACGGGCACGAAGATCGTTACCCCCGCTGTCTATACCAGTGGTGCGGCCCCCCGCTATCGCTTCGAAGACGGCGAATTGCACTTGTATAAGCAGGGCTATAGCGGCTCTTCCGTCTTCTGGAAGGACATTGCCACTGTGGCAAAATATATCAGCAGCCCGACTCCGTTTTATGTTCCTTTGAATAGCGGCGGCTCCCCCAATACCAAATACGTGGGCGTCAAATTGACGGCCCGGGACCCGAAGTCGAGTAATCGCGGCTATCTCGCCACTGCTTCCCTCCTGGATACGCAGATCGATTACCGCTCCCGCATTACGATCACTCAATAAGATGAAAAACAGACCTACCGCCTCCATTCAAGGCAGCACCCTCGTGATCACGATAAGTGTCGTCGCGGGTCTTCTCATTTTGCTCGGCCTCGCGGTCCAGTATACCCAAACCATCTCCCGGCAGTCGCAGCGCAGCCGCAAAACAGCCCTGGCCATGGAGATCGCCGATGGCCACCTCGAAATCCTGTTTAGCAGTTGGCGCAACATTTACCGGAGCACCTGGACAACCACCTCGGTCGGTGACGGTGGCACGGACGACTCAATGCTGCCCGGGAATTATTTCTTCACCAGCGTTTACAATCCCGGTCCAGCTCCCGTCCCGATTGCCAACATGAACCCCGCAGCGACTCCGAATCCCATTCCAACGCCCAACCCGTCGAATTTCCCCACGGAAGCTAATTATCAGCTGACGGAATACCGCATCCAGGGAGTCGATCCGATGATTTCGCTGGACGCCAGTGGCAACGCGATTAAAGAAACCAGCTTCGGATCCCAAAGCTTTGTTCCGCTGAGCCCTTCAGCGGTTCCGCCGAAAGCGGTTGGCAAGAATGCGCAGCAAAAAAGCTATTTCTATCTTGCTTCGGTGGATGTAAGCGTGCCCACCACCACCGGAAATGTCACGGCGAAGGTCCGGCGCGTCTTCGAGAAGAAATTCGATAACCCGTGGACGTATGCGATGTTTTACGTTGACGATCTCGAGCTGCACCCCACCACCGCCTTAACAGTTACCGGCCCCATCCATACCAACGGAAGCCTCTACATCGGCACGAATCTTTTTACCACCACCAGCGTCGCGGAATACGCCTCCGAATATGTGAATGGCTACTCACCCAATGAGACCTATCATTCGGCTGCCGTCACGGCGCCAAATTTCGGCAAGAGTGACCCTTCGCTTACCCTTTCCGACATGCCCCCCGCGCAGGTCTCTCCGTACCTTCCGTTCGGCTGGAATCTGAAGCTGGCCAACGCAGACGGCAGCGTCAACAACGACAGCTACCATGAACTAATCGAGCAGGCGGTCAGCACTCCCGATGCGCTCGCTGAAATTCGGCTCTACAACCAGGCTGGCTATCGCATCCTGATCGACGCCGGCAATTCCGTTACCGTTACCAAGAAAGATGGCAGCAACGTAACCGGCGGAACTCTCAACAGTTTCACGGACGCCATTACGACGAATCAGGCGATTCAGGATCAGCGCGAGAACACCTATGTGCGCCTGGCCACGCTTGATATAGGCATGATAACAACTGCGGCTGAGCGCGGCGATTTCAGTGGCTGGAATGGAATTCTCTACATCGCCGACACCACCCCTAACGGGACTGTCAAAAATTGCCTGATTGGCGGCACGGGCGCCGCGGTGAATACCACCGAGCGGGGCATTCGTTTGATCAACGGGTATCGGCTCCCGGCGGCAAAGAGCACAACGAATAATTGGAACGGGCTCACCATCGTCTCGGCTAATCCCATTTACATCAAGGGAAACTACAACACCTCCACCAAAAGAGCGTGCACGGATGCAAATCCGGCGCCAAGCCCGTGCGAGGCAGTTCCCTCGGACGGTGGCACCTACACCGATCCTGATGCCTCCGGCTACGATCGTAGGGCCGCGGCTATTATCGGCGATTCTATCAATGTCCTATCGGGCAACTGGTCCGATACCAATTCCACCAGCTCGATTTCATCCCGCTCAGCAATTAATACGACCATTAACGCCGCGCTGGTTGGCGGCATCGTCAAGAGCAACGGCAGCACCTACAGCGGGGGCGGAGAGAACTTCGTTCGTTTGCTTGAGGACTGGAAGAACAACACCCTTTGCATCTATGGCTCGATGGTCCAGCTTTACACCAGCACGCAAGGTGTTGGACCCTGGACCGGCACCGGCAACACTTACAAGGCGCCTCAGGTTTCCAAGTTTTACTGGGACAGTAATTTCGGCGGGGTCGACTACAACAGCGCTGGGCAAACGGGACCGCCCGCAAACCTCCAGGTCGCGGCTTATCTCCAGCAGCAACGCTGGTATCAGGTTTACTAAAATGAATAGAAGCTTCTCCGCATTCTGCATTCTGTCCCTTGTCGCGGCGTCTTTCGCCGCGACAGTGCGTGGCGAAATCGACTTTACGCCTACGGTAAATCGATACATGTCCGAAGGGGCCGAATATGCCAACGCCAGCTTCAAGGACGGCAAACGAAGCGTTTCGATAGCAGTTCCGCGGACATGGGCATGCAGGGGGGACGCTTCCCGGCTGCAGTTCACTCCGCCAGAACCTTCCCTGGCCGAAGGGACAATCCAATCGCTACCCGCCAAAGGATTGATTCGCTTCGACGAGCCCACGGTGCAGGCCTTCGGCCAGCAAGTCGTATCGACTGTGCCTTCCGGAAGCCAGGGCGTCACCGTGGTTAGTCAGCTGGAAAACCCCGTTATCATCGATGGGAACCTAAGCTATGAATTCGTGGTTTCGTTCCAGACTCTCGGGAAGACATTCCTGCGCAGCGTCGTCCTGGTCGCCTGTCCGGATCAACAACTGATTTTCCGTTTTACTGCCCCGAAAGCGGACTTCGATAATCTGAACAGGTCGTTCCGCCAGAGTATCTATTCCTGGCAGTGGACCGAGCAATCTCCGGTCGCTCCCAAGCAGGACCCGGCGATGGCCTCCGCTCCGGCTCCGCAAGCGCCTTCGACCGCGAATTAGAGAACGCGAGCGACTGGATCACCGGTCAGCGAGCGCCGGCATACAGGTGATATTATTGAGGGACGATGCCTGTTGCATTGGTGCGGCTGTTGCTAAAGTGCGTCCGCAATCATGGCGCGCGTAGTTTTACTTTCGGCAACCCCGGCAGACGACGAGAGCGGATTTAATCTGGCGCCACTCCGGGACCTGCAAAAAGGCGCCGAGCTCGATCGATTCAAAATCCATTGTGTCACTTCCGATCCCGAAGCGGCCGATCTGATTATCTTCGCTGAATTCTACGGCGCCGGTTGGTACTTCGAGCGCCTCCGCCAGCACCCCCTCGTGAGGAAGTTTCGCGACAAGACCTTCCTCTTTTGTGCCAACCCTTTCGTCATCCCGCTGCTGCCGGGTGTGTATGCCGGAGTGGAAAAGCGGTGGTCATCGGCCCGGACCCGCCCAGGCTTCTACCTTGGACGGACAAGGAACGAGTTCACTACGTTCAGTCCGCCCGCGCACGATCTGCCCTATCTTTTCAGTTTTATGGGTTCGATTCGGAACGCTCCGGTTCGAAGCAAGCTGGCGACATTGTCTCATCCTCGCAGCTTCATTCAAAATACGATGGAAGATTTCGATCGAGTCCTCCACGGAAAAATGGACAAGAGGGAAAGGCTGGATTACGACCGCCGCTACGCCGAACTAACCAAGGTCAGCAAATTCGTCCTTTGTCCCCGAGGTCTTAGCGCGTCCAGCATTCGGCTCTTCGAAACAATGCGGATCGGGCGCGTGCCTGTGATTTTATCGGATAATTGGATTCCGCCCCTCGGTCCGCTTTGGGAGAAATTTTCGATCCAAGTTGCCGAAAGAGATTTCGCTCAGGTTCCGCGTCTTCTCGAGCAGAGGGAAGCGGAAGCCGTGGCGATGGGAAACCTTGCGCGGGAACAATGGGAGCAATGGTTCAGCGACGAAGTCTTGTTCCACCGGCTCGTCGAGTCTTGTCTGGACATTCAAAGAAGGCGGCGAATTCCGGAAAGTCTGACCCGATGGCCGGCATATCTCCAATTTCTGCGGCCTTTTCACCTCCGGCGCAGCCTCGGGATCAAATACCGAGCGCTTCGGCAAGCGATCGGCTGGCCTGTAGCCCGGCGGTAGAGATCAATCCTTCGGGTTGCGCTTCGCCAACAATTCGGCAATCGAATCCTGGATGTCCGCGATGCAGACAGGCTTCTTGAGGTAGGCGTCGCCGCACACGGCCAGCGCGCTTTGATGGTCGGCCTCATCGCCGTAGGCTGAATAATATAAAATTGGCGTGTCAGGATGAAGCCCACGCAGCTTCTGACAAAGATCCACTCCCGTTCCATCAGGCAGACGCACGTCCAGGATATAAAGGTCGAACTCGATTTCTTTCGCGAGATCCAACCCTTCGGCCACGCTGCCGGCCGTGAGGACACCGTAGCCGCAATCCTGCAGCAAGGCGGCCATCATCAGCCGAGTGTCCTGATGATCGTCTACGTGAAGGATGCGGGCTTTTGTGCGTTCCATCGGTCGTCGACTCGAAACGTATCAGAGAGAAGAGCAGTCCGCGACAGTTCTCTGCGCCCCGAGGTTTTCAGTAAAATGCGTAATTGAAATTTCCATCATTAGTAGGCTTTTTATATCGAAATGCCGGAAATTTTTTTATTGACAGAGTCTGACGCTTCCGGGCATTACTGAACGCGACGGATAGTTCAATTTTCAAGGGAGGAAAATATATGCATACCCAGAGCAGCATCGGTCGGTTCATCAAACTTTTTTGCGCCATCTTCTGCGCGTTCGTCGCGGCCTCTTCGTGGGGGGCAATCGTTTGGGATCTCAATCCCGGCGACCAGAACGCACCGGTCGGTTCGAGCAGCCGCACCTACACTGTCTCGGGGTTTTCGATCACTGCCTACGGATTCGATAATCACAGCGGCATCGGTACCGCCCACGAATTGTATTACAAGAGCGT
>JBAPMH010000467.1:0-5976 GCA_049278515.1 Chthoniobacterales bacterium | reverse complement strand
ATTGGACGTTGGGCGTTGGGCGTTCGACGTTTTCTTCAATTAACGTGCACCCTGATTCCGTTCCATCCTTCCGCCGCGCTCTCCTTTCGTGGTACCGCAAAAACGGCCGCGACCTTCCCTGGCGCCGCACGACGGATCCCTACGCCATTCTGGTTTCGGAGTTTATGCTCCAGCAGACCCAGGTCGCCACCGCCATCCCTTATTATAATGAATGGTTGCGGCGTTTCCCCGATTTCGCGTCGCTGGCCGCCGCTTCGGAACAGGATGTTCTCCACGCCTGGCAAGGCCTCGGTTACTACGCCCGCGCTCGTAACCTGCGCGCCGCCGCGATCGCCGTGATGGAAGAACATGCCGGCGTGTTTCCACGCAGCCCGGCCGCGACCCGGGAACTTCCCGGGATCGGGCGCTATTCCGCGAACGCCATTGCCACCTTCGCCTTCGATCAATCCGTCCCGATCGTCGAAGCCAATATCGCTCGCGTGATCGCCCGGCTCTTCGATTTGCAGGCGCCCATCGACACGAATGCCGGTCGCGAAAGTCTTTGGACCCTCGCCACTCAACTCCTCCCGCAACGCCTGGCCGGCCGGCATAATTCCGCGCTTATGGAACTGGGCGCGCTCGTCTGCGGAGTGCGCCCTAAATGCGAAGCGTGCCCGGTCCGAGAGTTCTGCTGCGCGACAAACGCTTCGGACCTTCCCCGAAAAAGCGCGAGGCCGACGCTTCAGTTGCGGACAGAACACCACAGGTTCGTCCTCGAGCGACGCCGCCTGTTGCTCGAACAATCGGCCGATCGCTGGCGAGGCATGTGGATTCTTCCGCGCCTGGCTGCCCCTCCGAAAACCGGTAAACCGGTGCACCTTTCCGATTTTCCGTTCACCCATCACCGCATCACTCTCGCGATCTACTCCGAGGCAAACGGCAAGAAAGAAACTGCGTCCCAACGTTGGTTCCGATTGCGTGAACTCGAGTCAATCCCCCTCCCCTCGCCGCACCGCCGCGCTCTCAACGAGATCCTGACAACAATCGGCGCTTCCTAATTCGGCGTTGGACGTTCGACGTTCGGCGTTGGACGTTTTCCCCCATGTCCGCGCCCGAACAGCTCCCCGACGTCCACGGCCATTTCGGGCCCTATGGCGGCATGTTCGTGCCCGAGACCCTGATGTCGGCGTTACACGACCTGGCGGCGGAATACCAGCGCGCCAGAATCGATCCCGCCTTCCAGGAGGAACTCGACGAACTGCTGCGCAATTACGCGGGTCGCCCAACGCCTCTCTATTTCGCGGAGCGACTCACCCGGAATCTGGGCGGCGCGAAGATTTATTTGAAGCGCGAGGACCTGCTGCATACCGGCGCGCACAAGATCAACAATGCCCTTGGCCAGATCCTTCTCGCGCGCCGCATGGGCAAGACTCGCATCATTGCCGAGACGGGTGCCGGTCAGCATGGAGTGGCGACCGCAACCGTCGCCGCTCGATTCGGATGCGAATGCGTCATCTATATGGGCGCCACCGATATGGAGCGGCAGGCGCTCAATGTAGCCCGAATGCGGTTTCTGGGCGCCAAAGTAGTCACTGTCACTGCCGGTCAGGCCACCCTCAAAGAGGCGATCAACGAAGCCATGCGCGATTGGGTCACCAACGTGCGGACGACTCATTACATCCTCGGTTCCGCTCTCGGCTCGCACCCCTACCCAATGATGGTGCGCGATTTTCAATGCGTGATCGGCGCTGAAACGCGCCGGCAAATTCTCGAACGCGAGGAACGTCTGCCCGACCTGCTCATCGCGTGTGTCGGGGGCGGAAGCAATGCCATCGGACTCTTTTATCCGTTTCTCAACGATAAGTCCGTGCGAATGATCGGCGTCGAAGCGGGCGGGGAAGGAATTCGTCCCGGCAAACACGCCGCGCGCTTTCAGGGAGGCAGGCTGGGCATTTTGCAGGGAACGAAAACGTTTCTCCTCGCCGATGACGACGGCCAGATCGAGCTTACCCATTCCGTTTCCGCCGGTCTTGATTACGCCGCGGTCGGTCCGGAGCACAGCTATCTGCGCGATGCAGGCCGCATCGAATACGAATATGTCACGGACAACGAAGCGCTGGCCGCCTTTCGGACCCTTGCGGAGACCGAGGGCATTATCCCCGCGCTCGAAACCGCGCACGCGATAGCACATCTGATTAAGATCGCGCCTTCCATTTCGTCAGATAAGCTCGTCATCGTGAATTGCTCGGGCCGGGGAGACAAGGATGTGTCCCAGGCCGCTACGCATTTCGGATTCTAATGAGAAGCATGACTGGTTATGGCCGCGGTGAGGCCGATCACAACGGAACGAAATTCAGTGTCGAACTCAATTCCGTTAACCGGAAGCAGAGTGACATCGTCGTGAATTTGCCGCGCGATCTGGCCGGACTCGAACCCCCCATCCGGCAGGCCATCAATGAAAAGATTTCACGAGGCCGCATGAATGTGCTGGTTGAGCTCCATGAGGGCGCTAATGGAGGTCGCGGGCTCGCGCTCGATACCGCTCTGGCCCGTTCCTACCACGACGCGATGCTGACGTTGCAAAAGGAACTGAGCGCACCGGGCGAAATCACCATCGGAACAATTCTCCAGGCGCCAGGAGTGATGCGTTCTCCGGAACACACCATCGACGCCGGCAAAGCCTGGCCCGTTGTCCAGCGAGCCTTGACGGCTGCGCTCGCCGAACTCATCAGGATGCGGGAACGAGAGGGTAAACATCTCGCCAAGGATTTGATTCACCGCCTCAAGGTGCTGCGGAAAGAGATCAAGGAAATCCGAGCAGTGTATCCTGAAGTCGTGAAGAAATATCGCAGCGCCCTGATTGAGCGGATCGAAAAGTCGGGTCTGAACCTTCCGCTCGAAGACGAACGGCTCCTCAAAGAAGTGACCTTCTTCGCGGACCGCTCGGATATCTCGGAGGAATTGACCCGCCTGGAGAGTCATCTCGCGCAGTTCGCTCATCACCTCCGCAAGAACGAGCCGGTCGGCCGCACTCTCGAATTCATCACCCAGGAAATTTTTCGAGAGCTGAATACGCTCGGTGCGAAATCAAATGACGCCTCGATTTCCCAACATGTCGTTGCCTGCAAATCGGAGTTGGAGAAAATCCGGGAGCAAATTCAAAACCTTGAGTAACCAATTCACTCGCACTGGAATTCTCTTCGTGGTCTCCGCGCCCTCGGGCGCGGGCAAGACGACGCTTTGCGACGCGCTTCGACAGACGCCCGATTTTGTTTACTCGGTTTCCTGCACGACCCGCCCGCCCCGGGCCGGCGAGATCGAAGGGGAAGATTATCACTTCTTGTCCGAGCCTGATTTTCGCGCGCAGATTGAAGCCGGCGAATTTTTGGAATACGCGAAGGTCCACGAGCATTATTACGGCACGCTCCGCAAGCCGCTCGTTGCCAGTTTGCAGAACGGCGTGGATGTCCTGATCGATGTGGATATCCAGGGCGCCGCCGCGATCCGGTCTTCCGGCGACGAGGCCATCCGGCAGGCTCTCTGCGACGTTTTCATCATGCCGCCGGACGTTGACGAATTGCGGCGACGCCTGACGAAGCGTGGAACCGAAACGCCGCAACAGATCGAGTTGCGAATCGTGACAGCGGCGCGCGAGATGCAATTGTGGCGCGATTACCGCTACACAATCATCAGCAAATCGATGGAAGAAGATTTGCTGAAATTTCGACACATCATGGGCGCGGAACGATATCTGAGCAGACGTCTCGCCCTGGCCTGACAAAACGCGATGGCAAAGAATTCAACGCCGAAGACTCCAAAATGCGTCGTGCTCGGCGTGACGGGATCGATCGCTGCCTACAAATCCGCCGAGCTCGCGAGCCTCCTGGTCAAACAGGGACATGAGGTCTTCGTCGTGATGACCCGGGACGCAGTCGAATTCATCACTCCACTCACGCTCCAGACGCTTTCGAAAAATCCAGTGACCACAAGTTTCTTTGACGAAAAAGAGAATTGGCGGCCGGGGCACATCGAACTTGCGGATCGCGCCAGCCTTCTTCTCATCGCGCCGGCAACCGCGAACATGATCGCGGAGCTCGCCCATGGACTGGCCGGGCACCCGCTCGCGGCGATCGCGCTCGCCACTCGCGCTCCGATTTTGGTCGCGCCGGCCATGAACGGAAAAATGTGGGAGCATCCCGCCACCCAGGAAAACGTCGACACCTTGAAAGCCCGCGGAGTCGACTTCATCGGGCCGGAGGAAGGAATGCTCGCGTGCGGCTACGAAGGCGTCGGTCGTCTCTGGAAGGTGGACGCCATCGCGTTTCGCGCGGAATTTCTCCTGGCGCGCCAGGACCGTTTGATCGCGTGAGGTTCGTCGTCACCGCTGGTCCCACGCGAGAAGCGATCGATCCGGTTCGCTTCATCAGCAATCGCTCCTCGGGAAAAATGGGCTACGCCATTGCGGAAGCCGCGCTCGCGCAGGGCAATGAAGTTACGCTCATCTCCGGACCGGCGGCGATCGCACCACCACGCGGCGCGACATTTGTTTCGATCACAACGAGCGACGAGCTCCATGACGCCGTCCAGCGGGCGTTGCCTGCCTGCGACGTTCTCGTGATGTGTGCGGCGGTGGCCGATTACAAACCGGCCGCAGTCAGTCCCCGGAAAATGAAAAAGCGAAATGCTCCCTTCGCTCTGCGCCTGATTGCCACCCGAGACATCCTTGGGTCCCTACCGAAGGACAACCGCCGATTTCTCGTCGTCGGTTTCGCCGCCGAGACGCACGATCTCAAAACAAACGCGCGCGAAAAACTGCTGAGGAAAAATTGCGACCTGATGGTGGCGAATGACGTCAGCGGAAAAGAATCGGGAATGGAAAGCGATGAAAATGAAGTCGTGATTTTGTTCCGAAACGGCGAAACGAAGAAAATTTCGCGCGCTCCAAAAAAAAATATCGCGCGCGAGCTCGTGAAAATAATTTCAAAGATGTTGGAAAAAAGTTTGACAAAAAAATCGTGATGATTACTGACAACAGTAAGTGAAGTTAAAAAAATCCTTCACCAACCCACCGCGACAGCGGACCGAAAGGGGGGATTAGTCGATATGGCAGCTAAGAAAAAAGCAAAGAAAGCTCCCGCCAAGAAAAAGGCGGCCGCGAAGAAAAAGAAACATTAGTTTCATTTGATTCGCTCACGAGCTACGGAGCTTTTCGTAGTTCCAAACCAATAACTTCAACCCGGGAGGAGAATTAATTTTCTCCTCCCGGTTTTTTTATGGGTTGAGAGGTCGAGGGGTTGAGCGGATTCTGCGCTCATCGTGGACCTCGCTCCTCTCAACTTTTCAAATTCCTCAGCCGCTCGACCTTTGTCATGACGCATTATCTCGACGCGGCGGTTGAAGCCGCCCGCGCCGCCGGAGAATTGCTCCGGCATAATTTTCAGCAGCCGCTCCGCATCAACTCCGCCGAGGCGCACGACATCAAGCTCGAGATCGATGTCCGCGCCCAGGAACTAATCTCCGGTTTGCTCCTGAAAAAATTTCCCGAGCACGCCCTCTACGGCGAGGAAGGCATCGTCGGGGATCAAGCCAGCGACCATCAGTGGGTCGTCGACCCACTCGATGGCACCGTGAATTATTTTTACGGCATCCCGCATTTTTGCGTTTCAATCGCGCTGAGATATATGGGCGAGGTTATCGTTGGAGTGATTCACGATCCGATTCGCGATGAGATGTGGACCGCGCAAAAAGGGGGCACGCCGATGTTGAACGGAAAAACATTTCGAGTGAGCGAGCGGGCGGACCTGGCCGAAGCGGTCATCTCCGTCGGTCTTTCCAAGACCGGCGTCACGATCGCGGCCGGTCTGCCGCTTCTCCAGGAAATGGTGCATCGGGCGCGAAAATGCCGCTTGATGGGCAGCGCCGCACTTGATCTGGCTTACGTCGCCTGTGGACGTTTCGACGCCTACATCGAACAGGGTATAAGCCTGTGGGATATTG
>JBAPMH010000466.1:0-2828 GCA_049278515.1 Chthoniobacterales bacterium | reverse complement strand
GATCCGCTATCTCTGTGCCACTCTGTGCGCGGAGCCGCATTAGGAGTTTATGACGGATGATTTCCCCACCGAGTCGGCGACGCTTGTGGCAGAACCCGAAGTCTGCGGCGAATGCCAATCTGTTTCTCGCCTGACGAATGGCCTTTGTTTGAATTGCCTTTTGCGCGGCGCGCTCGGTGACCAGGCAGCCTCCTCGGGCCGGGAAGTCTTCAAGGAAGCGCTCACTGCCGTCAGGGCGCGGAACGGGGATTGGCATATCGCCGACCACGAGATTCTCGATGAAATCGCCCGTGGAGGGATGGGCGTCGTGTACCAGGCCAGGGAGCCGAATTCCGATCGCATCGTCGCCTTAAAATGCGTTCTGGCGTATCAGGGCGATTCCGATCACGTCGTCGCGCGTTTTCGTCGCGAAGCGGAAACGGCCGCTCGTCTGGACCATCCTAATATTGTCCCGATCTATCAGGTTGGCGAGACCGTTGACGGCTTCCCGTATTACACCATGAAATACGCGGTTGCGGGCAGCCTCTTGCAGGCTCGCGGTCCACTCCTGCAGCATGCCCGGCAAAGCGTCCAACTGCTGGTGAAGGTCGCGAACGCCGTTCAGTACGCCCACGAAAAAGGCGTGCTCCACCGCGATCTCAAGCCGGGCAATATTCTTTTGGACGAACGCGGCGAACCGCTGGTCAGCGATTTCGGTTTGGCCAGGTGCGAGGCCGCTTCGAGTTACCTTACCAGATCTCTCGCCAGTTTCGGAACGCCGGGCTATATCGCCCCGGAACAGGCGGATGGCCCCGCCGCGCAACTCACCGCCGCGGCCGACGTCTACAGCCTCGGTGCGATCTTGTTTGAGCTCCTCGCGGGCCGGCTCCCCTTTGTGGGCGACAACGCTTTTGCCGTCATGAAGCAATCCGCCGAGAACCCGGCGCCGAAATTGCGAACCATCGCGCGGGATGGGGATCGCGATCTGGAAATAATCTGCGCGCGCTGCCTCGAGCGCGAGCCAGCGGATCGCTACCAATCGGCCGCCGCTCTGGCTGACGACCTGCAAAGATGGCTCGAAGATCGCCCCCTTGCCGCGCGTCCGGCGGGCATATGGCGACAGTCGCGGCGCTGGGTCCGCCGCAACCGAGGCGTGGCTGCGCTGCTCGCGGCATTCTGCCTTGTGATTGCCGGTTCGGTTGCCTGGGAATTCCGCACCCAACGAATTCAGTCAACCCTGAACGCCAATGTGCTGGCGGCGCGCTCGGTGGCGATCCTGCCGTTTTACAATCTCGATACGGTCTCAGCCGATCAAGCCGCAACGAAGGCAATTGCGGCCAGGCTGCGAGAGGGTCTCGCCACCCTGGGGCCGTCGCGGGTTGTCACGCTGGAGAGTGATCTTGCCGTCAGCCGTGAGAGAATTGCCGAACTGCCCAGGGAAGGCGCCGAGGGTCGCAGCCGCGCCGTCATTGCGGGCACCGTGCGGACCGTGCAGGGACGCCGTCGGGTTGCGTTTCAATTGATCGACCCAGCGTCGAAGGAAATCCTTTTCAATCATGTGTGGGAAGAAAACGGAGCGCAGGGTGATGTTTTCCTCTCTTTGGCGAAGGAGGCCGACCAGGCGATCTACTCTATTTTGAGCAGGACCGATTGGTCGGACTTGATTCGCTCGAAATCGGATCCCGGTTTGCGCAACAAAACCGCTCGCGAAGCAATCACCGCGGGCCGGTTGATTTCCCAATCGAGTGCGCCTGAGTGCGACAAGGCGATCGTTCTCTTCAGGAAGGCATTGGAGGCCGAGCCCAATTCGTCACTCGCTCATGCCTACCTGGCCATGGTGGCCACTGCCCGATATCATTTTAACCCGGATCAGAGCTTTCTGGTTCTGGGAGAAAAGGAGGCGGAAATGGCCCTTCAGCTTTCCCCAGGATCGGCTGAAGCCCATCGCGCTCTGGCTGGAGTTCATTTCCAGCAGGGAAAATTTTCTGAAGCGCTCGGCCAGGCCCTGGATGCTGTAGAAATCGGCGGTTTTCACGACAAGCTCGCAATGTTTATCGGGATGACCTTGGATGTCTTGGGGCGTCCGGATCAAGCCCTGGGCTGGAATCAGGTAGCGTCGCAAGTGTCAGGAATTCCCGGGGAGGTGGACGGAGCGATCGGGGACTGCTGGACCAAGCTGGGCGACGATGAACGAGCCGAACGGGCCTATGAGCGCTCGATTGAGCTGCGGCCGAATTCCCCTCTGGGACTGGTCGGGATGGCCCGTCTTCGATTGTTGGAGGGTAAATTCGAAGCCGCGCGCGAAATCTGCCGGCGCCAGCCGGCCACCTCCGGTCAATTAGCCGATATTGCGGCCCAGATTGAATTCTTCGACCGGCGGTTTGAGACCGCGATAGAACTTTATCGAGGCCTGAACAAAGCTAGTCCGAACGGAGGCGGCTCTTTTTATGGTGGCGTCAGCTACTGCTCGGCGGCAGGCCGTGCCAAACAAGCCCTGGGAGAAACGAGCGAAGCCAAACGCATTTTGGACGAATGCCTCATCAAGGAGCGCGCCAACGCGGAGCGAGAACCCGGCAATCCCGAACCCGTTTATCGCCTCGCCGCTGTCGAGGCGTCGTTAGGAGCGACCGAGGCATCGTTCGCTCACCTCCGCAAGGCCATCGCTCTCGGCTGGATAGATTACCGTTCCCTCCAATTGGATCCGCGCTTCGATGCGCTTCGCCCGGATCCAGAATACAAGCGAATTGTGGGGGATATATCCGCCAGGGTGGCGGAGATGCGGTCAAGAGCAGCAAAATCGAAAGAAAAATAAGAATTAGCGATACAGATAAGAAAAATTGGGAACAAAT
>JBAPMH010000465.1:0-4753 GCA_049278515.1 Chthoniobacterales bacterium | reverse complement strand
TCCCACCGCTTAAGACGGTCCCGCCGCCGCTGCCTTCCGCGGTTCAGCCGCCACCAATGCCGGAACAATTGGAGCCGCGTGTGTTCAAGCCAGCAACGGCAGGCGAATCTCGCTTCGAAATCCGGCCGCCCGGCGAAGCCGATGACCTGCCTCGGCGCTCCGGCAAAGTCACGCAGCCTGACAGTTTCGCAGGCCGGTTGAAAACGGCGCAAAGCCTGCGCGACGCCATCGTGCTGCGCGAGATTCTCGGTCCTCCGCGCAGTTTGCAGCCGATCGACCTGGCGAATTTTTGAGAGGTTCCCAAAGTGGGAGGCGCCTTTGGGCGGCGACCAGTCGGGGCGCAAAGGCCCCTCCCACATTATTTACAGAAAACGAATCCGAATCCGCGTCTCGGCTTGCCGGCCAGTCTTCGGGTCGGTCGCAACCAAACAATGTTCCCCTTCGGTGGCGAGGGCAAAGTCGCTTCCGTCTTCCGAGCGGCAGGTCAACGAATCGCTCCGCCATTCGACGTTGCCGGTTCCGGAGGCTCGCAGCGGAATGCGCCGCGTAGATGGCACATCGGGATCGACGACGTAGACGCTGCCCGGTAGTGGAGAAGCGATCCGCAAATCGTCACCGGCAGAGGCGAGGACCGCGCGGTCTCGGACGCTATTTTCGGCGCTCTGAAACCAATCGGCGTACTCCGGACCGAGCTGGACCTTTCCGTCGACGTCATAGTCTGCGGACGATTCGGAGGGAGGAATTCGATCCGCCAGGAATTTCTCGCGGACACCCCGTGTATCCAAATCGGCGAGCAGTCTTCCGGTCAGTGGATGGACGGTTCGCTCCACAATTCCGGCCGGCATGCGATACCAGCCGGTCCCGCGATTCGAATGCAGGTAATCGAACACCGCGTGGAGGATCGGCCCCGCGCCGGTCACACCGGATACCTCCCGCATGGGCGAGCCATCAAAATTGCCCACCCAGACGCCGACCGAATATTCGGGCGTGAAACCGATCGTCCAGTTATCCCGAAAGTCGGTGCTCGTCCCGGTTTTGCAGGCCACGGGGTAATCGAAGCGCAACGCGGAATTCATTCCAAAAGCGAGGGTGCGCGCGGAATTGTCGCTCAGAATATCGGCGATCTGCCAGACCAATTCCGGGCTGGAATAGCGCCGGGCCGAGGAGGGTGCATCGGCCAGAACCCGCCAGGGCCGGTATTCGCCGAGCCGCGCCAGACTCGCGTAGGCGTTGGTGATTTCGAGCAGGCGTCCCTCGCAGTTTCCCAGAGTCAGGCCGAGGCCGTAAACTTCGGCAGGCCGATTTAGAGTCGTTAGGCCGCACTCCCGCAGCCGCTCGTGCAAAGCGGCGGGCCCTCCCGCGGCCAGTAGCACTTTCACCGCTGGAATATTCAACGAGCTGGCCAGCGCAGTCCGAAATCGGACCGGTCCGTAGCAGCGCCGGTTGTAATTTTCGGGCCGGTAAAAACCGCCGTCCGCCGGAAAACTGGTCCGGACATCAGCCACCATCGTCGCCGGGTTCGCGCCACGCTCGAGGGCGAGAAGGTAAGTAAACGGCTTTAACGCCGAGCCGGCCGACCGCGGGGCCCACGCCCCATTCACCTGTCCGGCACCCGGCGCGAAATAATTCTCGGAGCCGACGAGCGCGATGACGTCGCCAGTCGCGTTATCGATCACGACAACGGCGGCGTTGCGCACGTTCTGCTCGCGCAACTGAGCGAGACGATCCCGCACAATGATTTCGACGCGCTCGTTCAAGCGGAAATCGAGCGTGGTCTTGATCTCACCTGTAGCCGGGATCGTTGATCCCGGCCCGCGCCAGCCACCCTGTTCGCCAAGGCCGGGATCATCGATCCCGGCTACAGCTCGCAGAACCATCTCAACGAAATGTGGGGCGCGGAACCGGCGTTGCGGCGGGCGAAGCGCGAGCATCTCGGCGAGCGCCCTCTCCTGGCGCGCGGAATCGAGCACGCCGTTCTCGCGCATTCGACGCAGCACCGTTTCCTGTCGCCGGCGCGCGGCGTCGGGCGCGAGGTGCGGGTTGAGTTTGCGCGGATTCCTGGGAAGCCCGGCCAGAAAGGCCGCCTCCGCATCGCTCAAATCCGAGACCGGCTTGTCGAAATAATAATCCGCGGCGGAAGAAAGGCCGATGTTGAGATTGCCGAAGTCGAGGCGGTTAAGATACGAGCTTAGGATCTGTTTCTTCGACCACGATTGCTCGAGGCGAAGAGCCGTTACGCTTTCAATCAATTTTGAGCGCAGAGTTCGCGGACGGCGCTCCGCGATTTTCACGAGCTGCTGCGTGATCGTTGAAGCACCGGAAACGACGCGGCCCCGAAGTAACCCCGCCAGAGCGGCCCGCCCGGTCGCGATCCAATCGATCCCATTGTGGGAGAAAAAGCGCTTATCTTCGGCGGCCAGAATTGCGCTGATGACATGAGGAGGCACTTCTTCCAGCGCCAGCTCGTGGCTGAATCGCTCGGAGACCCGCGCTTCGCGCAACGGAATTCCGTTCCGATCCAGGAGCGCGATACTTTGAATCGGCGGCCGCATGAGCGCCGCGGGAATGGGGACGAGCTTCAGCGCGAAATGTCCGGCGATCAGGACCCCGGCCAGCGTTCCAACGATCGACGCCGGGTAAAACCGCAGAGGCAGATTCCGGATCCGGAGTTTCATTTCAACGGCTCAGTGTGAACGCGGGCCGTCTCTGTCATCCCCATGCGTTCGGGGTGATACATTTCTTCGATCTTGCTTGAGGGAGCGATCGCATCGCCGGCGGAAATGACCCGGGCCAGATAGCGCAAGGTGTATTGACCGGGATAGAGCAGGTCCGCAAAAAAGAGGGCGCGATCGGTCCGCAATTCCTTGTAATCGCTCACCCATTCCGTTCCGAGCGTTTCGCCGGCGGCGACCTCCTGGGATTTGAACGCCGGGTTGATCGCCTCGAAGACACCCGGCAACGGATCGACCACGGCGAGATACGTTGCACGCCGGGGCACTTCAATATCGAGCGTTACGAGCACGCGATCGCCCACGCGCAAGCTGTCCGCGGCACTGAGCTTTCCGTCATCACCGAGTTTGAAGTAGCGTCGCGTAATCGTGTATCCCCGGTTTTGCCGGGGCTGCTCGATCAATTTCGGCCGCGCTTCCGCGATCATTTCGGCATAAACCTTGCCGCCGGTCTTGCCGATTCGAATCGCCTCGGAGCTGCCATTGCCGTTGATCGGGAATGACGACGTCGCACGTGGCGTCGCTTCGCTCACCGAAAACGGCGCCTTCTCCTTAGCCCAGCGAATTTCACCCCGGGCGTTGCGGTCGCCGGTTTCGATTTTGCGCACGTAAGAGGAAAGCGCGAGAACCGACCAGGCGTTCGCCTGCGTGGTGCTCCAATGCCCGTTACTCCGGCGAGAAAAAAGCTCCGTAGCCAGTTCATCCACCCGCGGCGACGCCGGCTGGTGCAGGGTCCACGCCATCAGATGAAGTGCGTTCTCCCGTGCGACGGAACTGAAGAACTGGTCGAGATACGCCTCATTTCCGCCCGGCGCGCGAAGCAACTCCTCGATCATTGATTTGGGACCCTTGCTTTCAAGGACGGCGAGCGCGACCAGGGCCCGGTCTTCCGCGGTCAACTTTGCGCGCTTCTGGAACAGGAGATCGTGGTAGGCCGGTTCCGGTTTGCCCGCAACGGCCAGCGTGTAAACAGCGAGGCAACGATCCGAGAGTCCATAACCGGTGACATCCTTCGCCGTGCCGCGCAGTTGTTCGCTCAAATAGCCGAACAGCTTCTTCGCTTCTCCGGGGGGAACGGCAAACTTTTGCTTTTGCGCGAGGGCGAGCGCGAGGCCGCCGTAGGCGCTGCCCCAAAGGGTTGGCTCGCGTCCGCCCGGCCAGTAGCTGAGCCCGCCGGAGCCCGTCTGCATCGAGAGGAGCAGGTTCACTCCGCGATTTACGACCTCGGCGACTTCGGCATCGCTTTTGTCGAGCTCGGGCAGCGTCGCGCGAAGGTCGTGGACGGTGAGCCACGGGAGAAGACTCGAGGTGGTTTGCTCGACGCAGCCGTAGGGATAATGGAGCAATTGGCGCAGTGCTTCGCGAATCTCTGTCACTCGCGTGTTCGCCACGTTGATGTCCACCTTACCTGTCCCCTCGAGAATTTGCGGATCGGAGATGCGCGCCAGCTCGGCGTCATTGGCTTCGATCCGTTTGGTCTGGACTTCTCGAGCGAGAGACGCCGGGTAATTTACTTCGAGCTCAGATTGTAACGCGTCGGTCAACTCGCCGCTCGAGCCGCCATTGAAACGCGCGATCCAGCGCCATTGAGCGTGGCCGGTGGCGACGAACTCCGCCGGGAAATCGATTGGAATCGAGCCTCTCGCCGGAACAGAGACATGCCGTTTCGTGTCAACGGCCTTCGCAGTGGGATCGAGCTGAAGCTCAACATCCGCTTCGCCCGCCGCGTCGGTGTTGTTATGAAGAACGGCGCGGAGAGTGATTTTGTCGCCCACATTGCCAAACCGCGGCAGCGACGCTTCGATCATCAACGGCTTGGTAATCTCGACCGCGGACTCCCCGGTCCCGAACTGGTTTTCCCGCGACGCGGCGATCGCGATGACTCGGTAACGCGTCAGGCTATCCGGAGCGGTGAAATCGGCGTGGATATGGCCCTGGGCGTCTGTCCGCAGGGTCGCGTTCCAGAACGCGCAGGCGAGAAAATTTTTCCGTAAACCTTCGAGGAGCGGCGGGCCGCCTTTCCC
>JBAPMH010000464.1:0-7865 GCA_049278515.1 Chthoniobacterales bacterium | reverse complement strand
GGAGACATGCGGTCGCGATCGTCACTCGGGGCGTTGCGCTTCGGCCGCGGGCTTTTCCCGGGCGCAGCCCGTGACGAAGGCGCCACGCTGGCCGCCGGGGCGGGAGACGAAGCTCCGGCGCTCTGGGTGGCATCCTCGCGCGGCTTTACACTAGGCGGCGGTATCCTCTTCGGGTCCTCCGCCTTGATCTTTTGCTTCAATTCCGCCTGCGCCTTTGCATCGCCGACAGGCTCCCAGCCGCGTTCAACCGACGTCTGCGCGAGTTTCTCTTTCACGACTTTCGGAGCGATCGGCTTCGAAGGTTTCTGCAACTGCTGCGGCGCCGCGACCACCAGCTTGTCGCCTTGCACCTTCATGACCGATTTCGAGCGCGCCGCCGCAACCGGATCGGCGTCGGCGTCCCGCTGTAAATTCAGCCGCTGAATCGGCCGGGTCGAATACCGGCTCAAAGAGTCAAAATCCGGCCCGTGGTTATAAACTATCGAATTCGTGTAGGTGATGTTTGTCACATTCACCGTTTGGGTGATGTAAGTGACATTTTGTTCCGGCGCGAAAATCCGCTCCCGCAAGACCGGCTCACCGATATGGCGAATATCGATGAAATTGTAGGAGCCGGGCCCGATGTCGAACTGCACATCGACCTGCGCCGTGATCGGGATGTTGTCGTAGGACGCATCGCCGCCAGCTCGCGGCGGCAGGGGCGCCCATCCCACAAAATCACCCCCCATTCGCCAGGAAACCCAGGCCGGACCCCATTCGCGGCCCGGAACCCAGACCCAGCCACGACCGCGTAGTCTCATCCAGCGGCCATAGTGATAGGTGGCCCAGCCGAAATCCTCGTACGAAACCCAGGTCCAGCCGACGTCCGTGTAGGCCCAGTAACCATCAGCGTACGGTCGCCAGCTCGTGTTGCTCACCGCGACGGCCGGCTGCCAGCAATAACCGTAATTCCCTACCTCGACCCAGTTTCCGTCGGACCCCAGGGAATCATAGAAAAAGTCGACAGAGATATCTGTTCTCGCTTCGACTTGCCGCAGAGCAGGAAAAACCACTCCTATAACCGCAATTGCAAGAAATAGTCGCTTCATCGTGGTGTGTTGGAGTTAGACCCGGCTCGCCGAGGGTTATTCATTCGAAACTGATTCGGAGACGGAGAGTCTCTTGCGTGGTTCCACGCTGGCGCAGACGCTCTAACCGACCAACCTTCGCAGCCTCTGGTTTGTGGTGAAGCGAGAGACTGAATTCTTCATCTGATTCTCTCTAAAACACTCTCCGTGGAAGAAATTTGTCGCAGAACGACACTCGCTGATGCCGGATGGCCCAAGCGAGCACATCGCCCGACCGCTCGGCGTCGACGCTGCTCACCCCGGGACCAAATTCGCCGAGTGCGAAGAAACGAAAGGTGGTGAAGCTGCGCTCAATAAGATCCACCAGCTCAGCTTGGCCAGCATGACGCAAGAATTGATTGCAACGGTCCGATGTGTTGTTACCCGGCATCGTCGCAAGCAACTCGAGCATTTCTTCCGCGTCCATCTTAGTCAGCACCACGCTCAGAGGCAGTGGACAAATGGCTTTCAAGGACAGTTTTTGCACCGACCAGAGGGTATTCTTGAAGTTCGTGAAAGCCTCTGCCGGATGGAAATCACCGGGCCGTAGTTCTTGGCGGTGCGCGTCCAACACCGACGCATGCGCATCGGCCAGTTGGGGCAAGGCGAACGGATCGATTACGAATATCAACGCATCGGCATATGCGTAGTAAGGGTGCTGGGAAAGGTTGCCACGTGGCTGAAAAGCCTCGCCACCGGGATCGTAGAGGTAAAGCAAACGCTCCGGCCCCGCATCGTGAAAGCAAATGCGCAGGTTCAGCGCGCGTGGCACATCGGCGAGCGTTTTGTCCACGGTCCCCCGTTCATGCTGGCGCAACAGCGTGTCGATAGTCTTTTGGTCAGTTTCCTGATTCGGTTTAACCACCCACTGCGCCTCAACCGTTCGCAGCAACAAATCCTGCACCGCACGGATAAGCAAATGCGTCTTGCCCTGGGAGGGTCCGCCGGCCAGCGCTATGCAAATGGGCATCCTCCGGCTCGGGTCAACAGGTTGCCTGCAACGCGGCTTCGGACAGAGAGCTATCATCGGTGACTCTTGGTTCCATGAGACAGCCGCCAATATCCACCCGCAGCGGCACCTGTGATACGTATAGCCGAAACGACCAGGTACAAGCGCCGGATGCTCAACACCGCATTGATTACATAGGAAAATCGGCGTGCTATATGGCCGGTTGCAATTGTGGCACGGCGGCGACAGGCGCAGCACAATAATGCGCAGCATTTCCACAAGCTGCAACAAACACTGCGCGATATACGAAACGAAGGCGCAGAGGGCGATGCCGAAGCCGTGCAACAACGAGAACACGCCCAGGCACACCATCGTACCGATACAAGCTCCCATGCCCAGCCCGATGCCCGCAGGGGAAACCTTCCAAGCAAACCATTCCTTCACCATCGTTTCCATTTGTGCCCATCCCAAGCCGGCCGTCTGCTTCAAGTCAAACCACGCGCGGTGGTGCAAATACAATGGCTCGGCGGGGGCGGTATTTTCTGGCCCGGGCAACTGCAAAGCGGCGCGCAACCCTGTCCACCAAAACCACATGCCAGTAAACAGTCCAGCGACGGCGCAGACTAGCCACAAGGAAACACAAGCTGCAAGGAAGAGAATGCCACCAATAATGGTGAGGAACTCTTTCATAGCGGTGGGGGATGGCTCAGATTACTTGCCGATGAACTTGTGCATCATGCCGGAGAACCTGCCGTCGCGCTTCGGGAGATTCTCGAAAAACGTGAGCACGGCCGGTACGCGCGAGGAGAGGCTTAGATCACGCAGACGCTTCAGGGTGGAGTTTTTGGCTGCCGCAAGCACTGGCGTGAGTGCGTTGCGCAACGCTTTCGCTGTAGCCTCGGGCCAAGAATAGACGAGACTTGCGTGAAGCAACGCGTGCAAAGCCGGTAGATTGCCGCGGCCAAGCAGCGACGGAAGTTGCGCCTCGGCCACCCACGCGGCGGTCAGTGCTATGCGCGCAGGAACCGCACCCCCCATCATTTGCAAGAACGCCGCGCACTCTGCAGGCAAACTTTGCTGCTGTGCAAACTGCCTCGCACACGTGCCAGCGACGTTTTCCCAGGCATCGACGGGTAAAGCCGCAAGCGCGGCGTGAAAATCCAGATGCTGCCGCCGAACCTCAGCCACGGGCGTTCCGGCAGCCATCAATTGCATGGCAGCTACGCAACCGATCACCGATATTCGAGTGCCCTCTGTTGGCCAGGCTTGCCGCTGTCTCCAGAGTTTATCCACGACCTTGCCGGAAAGCCATTTTGGCGGGTTGGCCAAGTTGATATGGCATTCGAGTTGATCTAGCACAGGGCCTAGATCCGCATCTGAACTAGGCGGCGCCTGAAGATAGTCGCGGCAAACTTCCGGGATATGATCGGGCTTCAGTCCTGTGATCAAGGCAAACAACCTAGGGTGCACCTGCGCGAGCTGAAGCTGTTCTGGATGTTGTTTCAGCAACTTCACAATGCGTTCGTATCGCTTCATGGCCGTGCTGCCCGTGAGTTCTCCAGCCATTACCGCGTAAAGAAACGAGGCAAAAAAAGGGGCGCCCAGCAGCGCGGGGCTGGACAGCGCCATCGAAACAAACGAATCCGTCGGCTCAGATCCCCAGGACCAGGACATTTCGGAGACCAACCAATTCATCGAGACGTCATCGCGCTGTAACGCGCGCGCCAGTAGCCTTACCTGGATGGCCGCAGGCACCATCCTCATCAGGGGACCAAGAGTTCCGGCCTGCTCTCGCAGCGCGGGTAGCGATTGGTGTACAACTGCGATCACACCCTCTTCGGCAGAGGCTGTTGCCTCCGAGCCCAACCCTACAAGAACCCGCAGCACGAACGAACAAACATCCGCAGCTCCGCGCGCGCCGGTGTTCGAACCGTTCAGGAATTCCTTGGCATCGCTGAAAAAATCTTCATGCAACAAAGCACGCGCGATCTTCGGCGCGGCATCCCCAGCGGCATCCAACGCCGCGCCGAGCGCCTCCTGCCAGCCTTTCTGCTCTGCAAAAACGAGCCGTTGCAACACCGAGCGTGCCGCTTGGCCAACGCTTTCCCACGCAGCAGGGCTATTCTCAGCCTTTGCCAACGCAGCCATAGCCTGCAAATGCGCAGGCGCATCCGCAATGCTGATCTCATTCGCAAGCTCGTCGACCGACGCCCACCGCTGTCGTAAGGTAGGCAGTCGCTCCTCGCGATATCGGGCAATGAGATACGCAGCAGCTTCCCCCGCCGCAATCCCAGTGGGAACGATCGCTGGCATCGCTGTCATTGCCGCGAAGGCCAACGCTCCGCGCACTTCGCTCTCCGACTGCGGCAGGCCGGCATCCTCAGCCAGCGCATCCAAGCTCGGCGAGCGGTGCCATCCGAGCGCAGGCAAGCGACTGAAGTATTGTTTCTCAAAATCGAAAACATATGAGGTGTAGTCGCGATCCGTGCTGGTAAAGCCAAACGGTCCTTGGCCGCACTCCACGGCGGCCAAATGCAGATGCGTTTTCAAACCGACGGGATCGCGCGCATACGTGCAGAACGTTACCTCCCACGCCCAACGCGTTGGCAGCGCTTCAGTGATTCGTGCATACCACGAGATGGCTTGCTCCGGCGAAGCGGCCAGGACCACACGGCGTCCGCTGGTAGGCGAGCAGCACAAGGCCACTAGCATGTCCGCCAGCATTGCTGACGAATCATTTGTCTCCAACGATAAGGGCTTACCTGGCAGCAATGCATCCGCATCGAGAGTGGGCAACGAGCAATCTCCCGTCCTCACCACGTGCTCCTCCACCTCCTTTGCCGACCGCACGAAAGTGAGCGACTGCCAATACCGATGCGGCAATTCCGGCAGTGTGCTCGGCGTTCCTAAAATAACATGGGCGAAGTAATTTCCGCGTCGCTTGTTGTGATCCAGCTCAACAAAGACCGATTGAAACAAACACCACCGGCCCGAGACCAGTATCGCGTAGCCAAAGTTCACCGGAAAGGACGTAACCAGCTCCTGGCCTGTCGGATCGTCTGGGGAGCCATTGGGCTTAACGTAGCCCACAAGTCCTTCAATCTGTGCCCGCTCTGCCGACTGGACACCTAGGGACATGGCAAGTGTCTGAAAACCAGAACCGCCTGTTACACCGCGCTGGCAACTCGTGACATAGAGCTGGTCGTAGCTCATAGTTGGTTCGCGCCCAAGTCGTCGGTGCCGATGGTCCTGATGACCTTGTTCTTCGCCAACAGCCAAAGGTAGGGATCGAGCACACGGAGAGGCTTGAGATCGGGTACATTGCCGTCGCTGTTCGGCGCGCAGCCAAGTGCTGACACTGCAAAGAAGCCGTAATATTTGAAGTTCTTCTTGATCTTCCCGACCAAGCCGGGCGCCCAATAGTCGATGAGACGTTCCATCTCCCGGTTCACTGCAGAAAAGTCGGTAAGATCAAACACGCCGCCGCTCCACGATGGCCGCAACGCCACATTTCCGGCGCTGATCAGAGACTCGATGGCATCACATTTCGAGAAAGCCACCGCCAGCGGAATCTTGATCTTGTCATTAAGCGCAAGTTTGTTTGCCTTACGGACGAGACGCATTACGCGGTCGACGATCTCATCGTTCTCGGTATTCTTGCCCGGCAGAGGTACCTTGCCTTCCAATTGCTCCCGTACCGGGTCGAGCTGTAGCGGGTCGAGCAGCAGCACCAAGCCGCGGGATTTGAATATGTAACGATTCTCACGACGCATGGTGTCCTCCGAGTCGAGATCCTCGCCCGCAGTATCGAAGAATTCGAGCGTTGCTACTTTAGTAATATCATGGTCGGCAGTCGCCCGCCTGCGCGTTACGACCTCCATAGTGCGGGTCAAAGACGTCTTTCCGCTAAAACTAAGGTAGTAGATCAGGGGCTCCTTTACCGCACCTCCTTGTGCACCAGGCAAGGTTGCCGGTATGGTGCGGCGGTTACGAAACAAGTGATCATGAAAGTCTATCCGAAAACGAAAGGGTGTAACCTCGTTGGCGTGGGACAGCGTGCAGTTAAAGTCTCCAGTCATTTGCTTCCGGATCAACTCGATCAGCATCGCCACATAGTGACTCTTGCCGGACTCCTTAGCTCCGATGATGCCAAGCATCAGCTCTTCGTAATGGCCGGTGAGATACGGCAGCTTCGTGTGACATACCGGGCACACCATGTCGGTGGACTCTTCCAGGCACGATGGGCAATAAGCGCTGACGGTCGCGAGACCTTTGTTTTTGAGCGATGTCCAAGCCAACTTCAATTTGGAAAACCCAGACACTTGCTTCGCTTTGGCGCTAGCCCCTTCCGCGGCGACGAACACGCGTGGAAGCAGCTGGTTGGGCTTCTCCCAGAACTTCGCGTACACCTCGTCAATTACCGGAGGGCAGAAGCGGGGCTCGCTAGCGCAGATGAACTTCGCCTCGGCCAGCGTCGGCCGATTGAAGCAGTAGGGGCACGTGAAGCGATGGAACTTGGTTTGCATGGCACAATCGCCGCCCTTCAGGGCTTCTTCTGGTTATAGAATTCATCATCCTCATTGTTTTCCGCTTTGCCGGCTTTTGGGCTCAAAGGCGCTTTGGTGCCGGGGAGAGCGGGCTGGTTGGCTAGCGTACCGCCGAACAATTTTTTCTGCACATCGGCCAGGCCCGCTTTCTCTTCCTCGTCCAAGTCAGTCGGGTTCATCTCGATCCGAATAACCTTATCCTCGAGCGTCTTGGCCTGCTCGACGCGCTTCAGGAAAATCTCCCGCGCTGCCCCTTTTAGGATGTCGCGGCGTTCGCTTCCCTTGAAGACGATCGCGGCTACTTTGACCTGTAGGCCCATATCCTCCGCGATACTAGAGATGGCGTCGGCGAATATTTGGTCACGCTTCGCTTGGTAGGTGGTGGTTCTCTGACCGTGCAAGGTTTCGGCGCTGAATTGCGAGAGATTGATCTCGCCGCAGGTCTTCAGCTTCTGGATCATTGCTTGGATTTGCTCGGGGGCGGTGTGTTGCGCGCAGTGGCCTTGATACATGTGCCAGTGCTTTTCGTCGATTCCTGCTACGCGGAACTCCACTTCGTAAATCATTTGGTCATCGCCGGAATCGCGGGCGCCGACGACGAGCTTGAAGCTGTGGTTCTGAGCCGGCGTCAGGCATACCCAGCGGGTGTCAAAGTCTCCCTTGAGCGGACGCAGCACCACGCGCTCACAAACGGCATTAAGGCCGTCTTTCCGGGTGAGCACCTCTTTTATGGCATCACTAATCTGGTCGCTGGGCGAACCTTTCCCATCGGCGGCCTTCTGATCGAAGTCCAAGAATAACTGTTTCGGAGAAAAGGTAACCGAAACATCCCGCGCGGCTTGAATCACCTGCTGCCGCAGCCGGCTTACGATATCGGCATCTGGGTCAGTGAGGTATGGTTTGAACTGCTCCAAGCTCTTTAGGCTACCGCTTACGCTGATTGCCATCTTGAAATCCGAACGGCTGTCGCTGGTCCTGAAAACCTCATCCTCTGCCGCACCTTGTGTATCAAACCGGAAACCCTCCACCAACAGTCGGCGCGCCGGTAGATCGGGCGTGGTGGTAAACATTCGCACGCTCAAACCAGCCGCCTCCAAATCCCTTTCCACGGCTTCCTGGATAATTGTCTTGAGGTCTTTCTTGGCTTCCTTATCCCCCTCCGAATGCACGTCGATGACGGTCGTTGGACGCGTGACCGATGGCTGTGTTTGGCGGGCTTCCTCTTCTGACGGATTGAATTCCACCACGATGTCACCATACGAC
>JBAPMH010000463.1:0-4375 GCA_049278515.1 Chthoniobacterales bacterium | reverse complement strand
CCCAAGAGCCTGATCATCTGATTTGCACGTTTCTTGTGAAACGGAAAGAGTTCGGTGCGCCATTGGTAATTGAGGGACATTTGAACAAGTACGGAGAGTTCGCGGCCAACGTTTCTCTCGAAGTGGGTGATCAGGAGAATGGTAATTGGAAACAGATTGAATCGTCCTTCTCAAAGGAGCCCGATCTGAAGTTAAGTGTCGCGCCCCATCTCCCGAATTTGTTAACGCGGGTTCAGGTCGACGCTTTGCAGCCCTACATCGGCAAGTTCAAGTTCTGCCGAGTCGTCCTCCAAACGGGCGAGAGTGAGGTTGTGCCAATGGAATGGCTTACTGAGAAAGGAGGAGACTAGGCGTTGGGAAAAGATTGGATTGGCAGGCGCATGTGTCTGGGGGCCTCGATGACCACAAGCCGGGCGACGGGGATGCCGAAAAGGGGCTGCAAAGGATGTAGGGCTGACCCGAGGCCGACGGCAAGGTTTGCTGTTCGGGCCAGCTCTTCCGGCCCTTCCCGGATGGTAATTTTGTGCCAGGTAAGCTTTTCAAGGGGACACAAGGCGCGGTCAGTCTGTGAATCGCGGCAAAATCACATGGCGCGATCCCGCGGCCGCGCGACACGATCCACCTATTTGCGCGGCTTTGGCGTCGGGGCCGGGGACGGTGTGCCCTTGGCAGGTGGCGCAGGAGTTGGCGTCGGCGTCTTCGCCGCCATCAGCGCGCTGCGCTCTTTCAATAACTGTTCGATGGTCGTTTTCGAGATCAGGTAGGGACGGTTTTGGAGCTTTTGTTCCTTCGCGAGCTTTTCCGTGAGCTGCGTTTGCTTGGTTTGAAATTCCTGGTCGAGCTTTGCCTTGTCCTCGGGCTTTTCGTCCGGACCGGGCGACCGTTCTTTCGGGAGCGTCGCCGTAACCGATGCCAGAACCGGATAGTTCTCGCCCACTGGTTTCCCGATCTTGAGGGTGTAAGTGAAGCCGTCAAAGGTCTCGATCGTCATGACGGCGGGCTTGTCGAGGCCAGTTTCCGACGCCGGGGCATCCGGCGCCATGACGTCGGCGAAAACCCCGTAGGAAAACAGGGAGGCGATCGCGGAAGCCTTTGTCACGTCGAGTTCTTCACCCGGCTTTGCGTCCATCAGTTTCCAGGGAGATGTCGCCGCATCGCGCGTCATTTTCCAATTCAGCGGAGGGGTGGCGCCGGCGAGGGTGATCGATTTCGCGTTCTCAACCTTGATGAAGTCGCGGCTCAACCATTTGTCCGGTTTTGGATCGACTTCCTCGAGCGTGTCGGCCACGAGGACCACCCGGTTCGAGCTGTCGACCGTCCGGGCGTAACGGCCGGATGGCATGCCCGGTGCCGCCGGACCAAGCGATCCGTCCGATTCTTTCAGATATTTTTTCCCAATCAGGAGCGCAGCGATTCGTTTCCCGCCGTCCCCTTTCAAGTCGAGGAGGGTCCCGCTGTTTGGGTCCTGGCCAGGATCGAGCAATTGCAATCGTCCAAATTGCGACGGACCGGCCTTCACGTCCTGGACCGCCCGCAGTTCCCAGATTTTCCGGATGAGGCCGCTGATAAGATCGAAGTTGGCCGGATAATCCGCCCGCTCCTTTACCTTCCAGACGCCATCCTTTTTGGCCAGGTTCAATTCCGCGCCGGTCCCCTGAATCGTGATCTGCGAAACGTCGTTGAGCGCAAAATCGAGGACCTTGCCCGTGGTCTGAGCGGAGCTCGTACTCCACGAGGCAGCGTTGCGCTGATTCAGGAAAAGGGCGACGCCACCGAGGACGGCGAGCAGGACCAGGACGATCGCAAGCTGTTTCCCTTTCATTGGCGTTTCCGTTTCCTGAGTGCGAGCGCAAATCCGGCCACGATCACCACGGCGGGCATTCCAGCGATGTTGAACCACTTGACCCGGTTCTCGAGCGAATCGATCTCCGCCCGGAGTTTCTTGCGCATTTCTTTCAGCTGCACTTTCGCGTCCGCTTCCTTCTTCCGAAAGCTGACCAGCTCCTGCTGCTGTTCGGGAGAAAGAATGAATCGCTGCCCGGCATCCTTGCTCTGTTGGAGCTCATTCACCTTTCGCTGGGTCTCAGCGAGGTTCTGTTCGAGCTCCTTGATCTTGCTTCGATAACTGGCGTCAGCCTCGGCTTGAAGCTTCTGTACGACCGTGAAGGGGCGTTCGCGCGAGGCCCGGCTCCGGACCGCGATGAGGTTGCTGTCGCCCGCGAGTTGTTCGACCACGCTCTGGGCGAAGCTCAAATTGCTGTTCACCGGCATGATCAATCGCTGCCCGAGCCCCTGAATTTCTCTTACCGCCAGCGGGTCCTGGATCATGTCCGCGTCGCCGATCAGGACCACTGCGCTCGGCTGGGCCGATTCTTTCAATCCGGCTTCGGCCGGTTTCTCTTCCGGTTTCGGCTCGGCTGGACTGGCCGCGGGCTTTGGCTTGCCCTCTGGAAAAGCTGTCTTGAATTTCCCGGCTAGCCGGATCGCCAGGGAATATTCCGTCCCGCTGGCATTGAAATTACTGGCGATCTGCGCGCCGGCCATCGCAGCCATCCGGGCATCGGTTATTTCTGATCTCTTCGACGACTTGATCAGCACTGTTTTCGTCAGGCCATCCGGGGGCGTGCCGGTAAAGGCGCCGGCGAACGCCATCAACAGATTGTCCGCCTGCGCGGAAACGACGTCCTCCTTGTTGATGGCGGTTTCATTTAACGCCAGGACAGTGGGATTGGGTCCCTGCTGCAATTGCGCCACGTGCTCCATGTCCGCGACGACGCTGGCGGTATCGAAATTCAGGCCCCAGGCCTTGAATAATTTGTCGAGAGTTGAGCTACTGGGCGGCGGCATCATGCTGGTTTGCATGGGTGGGCGATCCAGGGCGCACAGCGGATCGACAAAGGCCACCAGCTTGCCACCGCGCAGGACAAATTGATCGAGCGCATACTGGGCGTTGTCCGAGAAGCCTTTGGGATGAATCACGAGCATGACCTTGATGTCGTCCGGGATCTTGTCCGCGGTGACTTCGACCTGTTTGACGTTGAAGTCGCGTTTCAGCTCGGCCATGAACGCCCAGGGCGGTGTGCCGTTCTGGCCGCGTTGCATCGCTGCCATCGGATTCGTTTCGCCCATCACCGGCAACGGACTCATCACTCCGATCACCGGCTTTTCCGCGGTGGTGACGCGCGCGATCGCCCGGGAAAGGTCGTATTCGAGAAGGCGCTCCCGATCTGGAGTCAAAAACGGAATCGCCTGTTTCTGATCGAGCATCCCGACGCTGAGACCGAGGTAAATTCTTTCGCCCGTCCGAGTCTGCTGCGGTTCCACCCCATCCAGACGCGCCGAATCTTCCGCGTCTGAATCAGGCTCCGGGTTCAGGCGCTGAATCTCGATCTGGCCTTTCGACGCCTGCCGGTATTCGCCGAGCAAATCTTCGACGCGTTGCGCGTAGGTCGTCAGGAAGACCGGCATCGCGCTGGTGTTTTTGGTGCAATAGAACCGGATCTGCACCGGCGTATCGAGCTTCGCCAGGATGGCCCGGGTCCCCGGCGACAGGGTGTAGGCCTTCTCGCTCGTGAGATCGATCCGGGCCCGCGCGCGCGAGGCGATAAAGTTGATGGCGATCAGGATCAGGACCATCGCCACGATGCCGATCGTGGAATAGAGAAAGGTCTCGAGCTGTTTCTTTTTCGTCGAATCCATAACCCGTTAGCCGTTCCGATGCGCCCGGATGATCACGCTGGTCGCGAACAAACAGAAAACGATCACCGACAGGAAAAAAACAACGTCCCGGAAGTCGATCACTCCGTTTTGGATGCTTTCGAAGTGGGTCATGACGCTGAAAGCCGCGATGGTTTCGACCAGCCATGGGCTCGCCCATTGGGTCAGTAAATTCGTCACCGGCGGCCAGCCCGCCAGGATCAGGAAGAGGCAGAGCACCACCGAAAGAATGAAGCTGACCACCTGGTTGCGCGTCATTGCCGAAGTCATGGCCGAGACCGACAGGTAAGCGCCGCACAGAAGGAGGCTGCCGAGGTAACTCGCCACGATCACGCCGTTATCGGGATGCCCGAGGTAGTTGACCGTGATGACGATCGGGAAGGTCAGCGCCAGGGCGAGCGCGAGGATGAGCCAGGAAGCCAGGAACTTTCCGACAATCGCCTGCCACGGCGTAATCGGCATCGTGAGGAGCAGTTCGATTGTGCCGAGCCGGCGTTCTTCCGACCACATCCGCATCCCGACCGCGGGCACGAGGAACAGGTATAACCACGGGTGCCAGACGAAAAAGCTCAGCAGGTTCGCCTGTCCGCGCCCGAAAAAGCTCCCGACCATAAACGTGAAGAAACCGGTCAGGAGCAGGAAGATCACGATGAAAACG
>JBAPMH010000462.1:0-9649 GCA_049278515.1 Chthoniobacterales bacterium | reverse complement strand
CAGTTACTGGAGCGACCAAGCCGGCCCCTCTTGGACGGGGGGAAAGGACCGGCCTGGCCAGCTCGCATCTACAAGCAGGAGATTCTTACCATATGAAGAAAGAAAAAGTCTATGTCGGAATTGATGTGGCCAAGGCCCATCTCGATCTCGCCTGGGAGCAAAGGTCCTGGCGCGTAAGCAATGACGCTGGTGGTCACCGGGAACTGGTGAAGCGCTTGGAGAAAACAGGTGCCGCTTCCATCCAAGTGATCTGTGAAGCCAGTGGCGGCTACGAGCGCGCTCTGCTCTTGGCCCTGGAGCGAAACGGAATTGCCTTTAGCCTGGTCCAAGCCAGCCGAGTGCGCCAATACGCTCGGGCCTGCGGTCTGCTGGCCAAGACCGACGCGATTGATGCGCAACTACTGGCTCGCTTCGGCCAAGCCATCGCGCCGCCTCCGAGCAAAGCATTGCCTGCGGCGCAACGACAACTGCGCGAACTTGAGGACCAGCGCCGCAATCTGGTGCGTCTCTTGGTCGCGCAACAAAATCGGCGCGCCCAGTTGAGCAACAAAACCCTCCTGCGCTTGAACACGCAACTCACGGCGCAACTGCGCAAACAAATCGCTCAGATCGAAGCGCTCTTGGCTGCCTCCATCGAGCAAGACCAAGCGCTCTCGCGCAAAGCGCACAAGCTTACCTCCATCGTGGGCGTCGGAGCGCGCACCGCAACCCTCCTCCTGGCCCAAATGCCCGAGCTCGGTGAGCTCAATCGGCGCCAAGCTGCCGCTCTCGCTGGCCTGGCTCCCTTCAATCGCGATAGCGGCTCGCTCACCGGCAAACGCGCCATCTTCGGGGGGCGACGCGTCGTGCGTTGCGGCCTCTACATGGCGGCCTTAGTCGCCGCTCGCCGTAATCCCATCCTCGCTCCCTTTTACCAGCGCTTACGACGTGCCGGCAAACCGCCCAAACTCGCTCTCACTGCCATCATGCGAAAACTCCTTATCGCCCTCAACAGCGCCCTCAAAACCGATCCCCTCCCGGCTTGACCTCAAGACAGTTACTACAACCTTGATGCTGCCACCGAAATAATCACGAACTTGCTCACGGGGGTGTTTGAGCGTTCTGCGACGCTATTAATCGAAACCAGCGCGTTTCCCTCCGGAAAGTACGTGGCCGCGCATCCGCGCGGAATGTTGTACGGCACGACTTGAAATCCGCGCGCGGTCCGCTCTTCGCCCTCGTAATGGCTCGTCAGGTCAACGAGCTGGCCTCGCTTCAATCCAGCGCCAGCAACGTCCTCGCTGTTCATGAAAACGACGCGCCGCCCGTTGAACACGCCGCGGTAGCGATCATCAAGGCCGTAGAGGTGTGTGTTGAACTGGTCGTGGGAACGGATCGTCATCATGATGTAACGGCCCGGCGGCAGCTCGTTCCGCGGAATCGGATGCACCGTGAATTTCGCTTTGCCGGCGTCGGTCTTGAACTTCCGCTCGTCCCGGGCCGCATTCGGCAAATAAAAAATGTCGCGCGCGATCCGCTCGTTGAAGCGCTCGAACCCGGGAATCACGTGGTCGATGTGATCGCGGATCCGGCTGTAATCCGCCGCCAGGCCTTCCCAGTCCACCCCTGAGCGATCTTCCAAAGTCGCCTGCGCCAGTCCGGCCACGATCGCGGGTTCGCTCCGCAAATGTTCGCTCGCCGGCTCGAGCACGCCGCGCGAAGGATTGATGATCCCCATCGAATCCTCCACGGTGACGAACTGTTCGCCATTCGCCTGCCGGTCGATTTCTGTTCGCCCGAGGCAGGGAAGAATCAGCGCGATCTCGCCGGTGATGAGGTGCGACCGGTTGAGCTTGACCGAAACGTGCGCGGTCAGCCGGCAGCGTTGCAATGCCGTCGCGGTGAATTCCGTATCAGGCGTGGCCGAAAGAAAATTGCCGCCCATTCCGACGAAAACGCGGATCCGTCCGTCGTGCATTTGCTTGATCGTCTCGACGGTGTCTGCGCCATCCTTTCGCGGTGGAGCGAATCCAAATTCAGCCCCAAGTTTATCAAGAAATTCGTCGTTCATCCGCTCCCAAATCCCCATCGTCCGATCACCCTGGACGTTGGAATGTCCGCGCACCGGACACGGACCGCAGCCCTGGCGCCCGATGTTTCCGCCGAGAAGCAGGAAATTCACGATTTCCTGGATGGTCGCGACTGCATTCCTATGCTGGGTCAATCCCATCGCCCAGCAACAGATGATGCGCTTCGATTGCATCGCAATCTCCGCCGCAGTCCGGATTTGATCGCGCGTCAGCCCGCTGCTCACCAGGATATCGTCCCAACTTGTTGCCCGCAGATCGGCAACGAACGCATCGAACCCGGCCGTGTAATCGCCGATGAATGCGAGATCGAAAACGGAGCCGGGCCGTTTCTCCTCTTCGGCGAGCATCTCTTTCATCATGCCCTTGAGGACTGCGACGTCGCCGTTGATCCGCACCGGCAGCCAGAGATCGCTTAGCTTCATACCCTCGCCGAAAAAAACGCCGGCCGCCCGCAACGGGCTCTTCAGGTCCTGCGGATTCTTGAATCGGAAATTGCCGACCTCCGGCAGCGGATTGATCGAGACGATCTTCGCGCCCTTCTCCTTTGCCCGTGCCAGGCTGGAGAGCATTCGCGGATGATTCGTCCCCGGGTTTTGCCCGATGATGAAGATCGCGTCGGCGTGCTCGAAATCCTCCAGTTTCACGCAGCCTTTGCCAATCCCGAGGGTTTCGTTCATCGCCGCGCCGCTCGATTCGTGGCACATGTTCGAGCAATCGGGGAGATTGTTCGTCCCGAACTGGCGGACGAAAAGCTGATAAAGAAATGCCGCTTCGTTGCTGGTCCGACCGCTGGTGTAAAAAGCGGCGGCATCGGGCGTCGGGAGCGCGTTCAGTTCGGACGCAATGAGCTTAAAGGCGTCATCCCAGGAGATCGGTTCGTAATGGGTCGCGCCGGCGCGTTTCACCATCGGCTCCGTCAAGCGTCCCTGCTGGCCGAGCCAGAGATCGGTCTGAGCCCGGAGATCTTCGAGTGAATGCTGGCGAAAGAACTCGCGGGTCAACCGCTTCGTCGTTGCTTCGTCCGCAATCGCTTTCGCGCCGTTCTCGCAAAACTCGGCGACCTGGCGATGATCGTCGGGACTTGGCCACGCGCAGCTTTGGCAATCGAACCCGGCTTTTTTGTTAGCGTTCAGCAGCGTCTTGAGACCGCGGGCGATACCCATCTCGGTGGCGGCGAACCGCACCGTTTGATACATCGCCGGTAACCCGGCGGCGACGCGAGCTGGCTCGCGAATCTCCGCGTTGCCACCAGAGGGAGCTTGCGCGCCAGGCGTCGGGTTTAGCTGGTCGCGATCGGGCTGCGGAACCGGCGGGCTCGGCGGTGAGCCACCGCCGGAGTCGTCCGGTTTTTGCGCAGTCGTTTTGTCTTCGCCCACGCCGGAATTATCTCACTGGCCAATCAACAGAGGAAGCTTCAAGGAGCGGCGATTTGAAATCGCCGACGAAAAGAGGGCGGTTTGGAAAGCGCCCTTCCTTGGTTACCAGCGATGAAACGCCGGATGACCTTCTTTCACCGCCACGAACGTACCGCGGCACGTGGCGCAAACTTTTCCACCACCACTCAAGGTTCCCTCGACCGTCGCCTTGTTTCCCTCGGATTCGACGACCTTCGCGGAAAGAAAAACCGGACCGTCGGTCGGCGTCGGCCGCAACAGCTTGATTGCGTAGTCCGCCGTGACAGTGCAGGGCGGCCGGTCTTCACCAGCCTTGTTCATCAAATGCCACGCCGCTGTCCAGTTGCAGTGACAATCGAGAAGCGCGCCGATGATCCCGCCGTTCAGGACGTCGGGAAATGCCTCGTATTTCGTTTCCGGTTTCCATTCCGCTACGACTTCATCGCCCCGGACGAAGCTGCGAATATGAAGACCGTCCGGATTCGCCGGGCCGCAGCCAAAACAGGCGTTGGCCGGCGCGTAGAATTCCTGGAGGGACTGGGCTTCGCCGTTGCCCACGATCACTTTGCTCCGTTGCCTGCGGAACCCGGGTAGGGCCGCAATTCCGGACCGGTGTAGAGCGAGCGCGGCCGGATGAGCCGATTGTGATCGTGCTGTTCGATAACGTGCGCACACCAACCGGCTACCCGCGACACGGCAAAAATCGGTGTGTTCAGTTGCGGCGGGATCTTCAACATGGTGAAGACCGGCGCGGCGTAGAGAACGACATTCGCGCAGAGTTGTTTCTCTCGCTCCATAGTCGCCTCAAGATTTTCGCAGATCGGTACCCAGTTTTCCTTGCCCAGGCGCTTTCCGAGATCCCGCGCAATCTCGCGCATGATCGGGACGCGCGAGTCGCCAGCTTTATAAACCCGATGTCCGAAGCCCATGATCTTTTTTTTCTGGGCCAGCGCGTCCATCATCCATTTCTCAGCGCGATCAGCCGTTCCGATCTCATCGAGCATTTTCATCGACTCCTCATTGGCGCCGCCGTGCAACGGCCCCTTCAACGTCCCACACGCCGAAGTGACGGCGGCATACATGTCCGCCAGGGTCGAGGCCGTCACCCGCGCCGCGAAGGTCGAGGCATTGAATTCGTGGTCCGCGTACAGAATGTAAATCGTGTCCAGCATCCGGATTTGCCAATCCTGCGGCACCCCTCCGGTAAGCTTGTAGAAAAAATTGCCGGCGTGGGTGAGGTCGGGTTTGTCTTCCACCGGCTGTTGTCCCTGCGAGATCCGCCATCCATCGGTCACGAGCGTCGAGACGCGGGCGAGCAGGCGCACCGCTTTACGGACATTGGCCGCGTGCGAGTGGTCGTTCAGGTCGGGATCGAACGGCGCCAGCATGGAAACGCCGGTGCGCAGCATATCCATCGGGTGTGTGTTCTTTGGCATGAGCCGGAGCATTTCCAAAACCGGCTCAGGCAGCGCGCGCTCTGCGGCGAGCGACTTCGAAAACGCGGTCAGCTGCTCAGCGGTCGGCAGCTCGCCGTTCAGGAGCAGGTAGGCGACTTCCTCGAAGTTCGCCTTTTGCGCCATTTCGTGGATGTCATAGCCGCGGTACATCAGGCCCGCGTTCGGATCCACCCAGCAAATTTCGGTTTTCCCCGCGACGACGCCGGCGAGGCCTGGGCTGTAAGGAGGTTTTGTCTCAGTGCTCATAGGGTCTTCGTTTTACTTCTTCGGATCGTAATCCAGCAGGTCGTAAAGGTCCTGGCGCGTCTGCATGCGCTCGAGCCAGCCTTCCTGGGTCCCGGCCTGTTTTAGATCGCGCAACATTTCCCCTACGGCAAACATCGAAACACGAAAAGCTGTCTGGGGATAAATCACCATCCGATACCCCATCTCCTTCAGCTGGCCTAACGAAAGCAAGGGACTCTTCCCGAATTCCGTCATGTTCGCCAGGAGAGGCGCTTTGACCGCCCGGGCAAAATCGCGGAACTCCTGCTCGTTCTGGAGCGCTTCGGGAAAAATCGCGTCGGCGCCGGCCGCGAGATAACTCCGGGCCCGCTCCACCGCCTTGTCGAAGCTCTCGACCGCCCGCGCGTCGGTCCGGGCGATGAGGAGAAAATCCTTGTCGCGCTTCGCAGCTGCGGCCGCCGCGATCTTCTCGTTCATGTCCTCAATCGGGACGAGCGTCTTGCCCGCCAGATGGCCGCACCGTTTTGGAAATTCCTGGTCCTCGATATGGCAACCGGCCAATCCGGCGCGCTCAAACTCCTGGATCGTCCGCGCCGCATTCTCCGCTCCGCCAAAACCGGTATCGGCATCGACAACGCATGGAATTTTCACGGCGCGGGCCACATAGCCGGCCAGTTGCGCCACTTCTGTTAACGTCAGCAATCCGATATCCGGCACGCCTGCGGTCGCGTTGCATAAACCAGCACCGCTGATGTAAACCGCCTCGAATCCGGCCCGTTCGACCATTCGCCCCATCGACGCGTTGAAGACGCCCGGCATGGCGACACAGCCCGCATTTATGAGCTGTCGGAGCCGTGAACCTTTGGATTGCACGTTCATGAGCGAACCGAACAGATTTTGGCCACAGATGGACACGGATTTTCGCAGATCAGAAATTTTGCTTTTCTGTATCCGTGTTTCATCCGTGTTAATCCGTGGCCAGGAAAATCACCGCGAAATCTCGAGCGCCTTCATTAGCTCCGAAACATCGCCAGCCTCGTCCAATTTCCAACAAAACTCGACCACGCGATCAGCCCGCTCCTTTGTGATCTTGGGCGACGCGAGGTTGAAAAACTTGCCTTCCAGCTCCGAATCCTTCAGCCGGTTTTTCGCATTGCCCAGCGGATAATCGACCCGCTTTGTCAAAGTTCGTCCATCTGCCAGGTTCACGTGAACGATATTGGCCACCGCCTCGGCGTAGAGCGCGCTCAGCTCCTCGTTCCGCTCCACCTTCACTCCCTGCAGGAATGATACAATCTTCGTCTCCGTAAAACGTTCGGGAGCGAATTGTTTATCGGTCACTTCTCCATCGATCAAGGCGACCGCCGTGATATACGGCAGGCTGTGGTCCGCGGTTTCGCGGCTCTGCGGACGCCATTTCTCCGGCTCGCTCCCGATGATATCCACCGAGGCGTCGTGGCTCTCGATCACCATGGTTTCCACCTGCGTCAAATCCTCGATCTGATTTCGCAGAAAAAGCGCGGCCTCGATCGCGCTCTGGCTGTGATACTCCGCCGGCCAGTATTTGATGCTCGTCTTCAGAATCATCGAGGCCGGTCCCTCGCCCGGCATTGCTTCCTTCGTTTTATCGAAGACTTCGCGGACGTTGCCCAGCGAAACGCCGAGCTCCTTCTCGAATCCCATCGTCCCTTCGAAAATCGGGGCCGGACCGGTCATCCCGGCGCGGGCCAACAGTGCCGCATAAACTCCCAGTCGAGAGGCATTTGCAAATGCTACTCCTTTCCAATGCGACAACTCCCCTACCCGGGCTTGCCGGAACGCGGCGCAATGAACCCCCGCGATGTTGATCGCATGCCGCGTTCGTTCCGGGTCGAGCTTCATCAGCTTCGCGCAGGCGAGCGCGGTTGAGAACGCGCCATACGTCGGATGATCCCAACCGCGCGCCCGGATGCTGGCGGCGTCGCACAACCGGCATTGCACTTCGTAGGCGATTGCCGTGGCAGTGATGATTTCCTGGCCGGTTGCTCCCACGCTTTCCGCAACCGCGAGAACCGCGGCGAAATTATCGCTCGGGTGCGCCGGCTCCTTCGAGAGGTAGGTATCGTTGTAGTCGAAGTAACGGATCTGGCAGCCGTTCGCGAACGCCGCCCAGTCCGGCGGCGCCTTCTGAGAAGTCCCGAAGACTGTGGCTCCATTTTTCGCTGAAAAATCCGAAACCACCGTGCGGGCGATGGTGCACGGCTCCTCGTTCCAGGCGCCGAGGGCGCACCCTAACGAGTCGATCAACCGCCGCTTCACCTCATGAACGACATTCCGGGAGAGATCTTCAAAATTGAGCGAGGAGGCAAAGGCCGCGAGTTGATGCGCGAGAGTCGGATTGGTCATAGAAAAGTGAAGCTGCAATGTGGCGATGAAATGGACGCGGGCAAGGCAGTCTTCGGAGGGCCCCGAAGGCTAACTGGCCTGTAATTTGCTAAATCTTCGGGTCACATCCCTCATGTTCTACGCCCTGTCCCTTCTTCAGAATATCCACAGCGCCGGCGGAGCGCTCAGCGCGTTTATCGCGGTGCTCGGCGTGGCCTTCTCGCTCTGGATGGCATTCGATTGCTGGAAGCGGGGCGGAGATCCGTATTGGATTTGGCTAATCCTTTGTTCCGGCGGCATCTTCGCGGCGATCTATTTCTTCACCCAATATTGGAGCGGCTGCCGCTTCGAGTACAACCTTTGGAAACGTCTCGCTGCGGGGGGCCGGATTCGAGATCTGCGTCTCCGGGCAGCTCAACTGAAAACCGCTCCTGCTTACGAAGCACTGGGTGATTCCTACGCTGACGTGAAGAAATACGCGGAGGCCGAAGCCGCCTACCGCCAGGCCCTGAAGCTCCAGCCCGGCTTTTTCGACGCGCAAGTTCAGCTCGGTTACGTTCTCGTCGAGCTGGACCGGGCCGCCGACGCTTGGCCTCTTCTCCAGCCTGCTTACGAAGCAAAGCCGGATTACGATTCCGACCGTCTCCTCTGGACCCTGGCGCGTTGCCAAACTAAACGGGGCGAGCTCGAGGCGGCCCGTCCGCTCTATGAGCTGTTTCTCACCAAGCACAGCTACAGCGAGGCGCAGCTCGAATACGCCGATCTCCTGGTCAAGCTGGGTGAGGAAGGTGAAGGTCGGGCCCTGATCGAGGAACTACTTGCCGATATTGCCGCCAGCCCGCGTTATACCCAATCACGCGAACGCAAGTGGGCGCGCGGCGCCAGGAAGATGCTTCGCGCTCTTCCGCAGGCAGCCGCCTGACGCCTCCTGTCATTAGGCCTTTACGGCCAGAAAAACCCGCATCCGTTCCAGCTCCGCTTCCAGCTCGCGCCTGAAAGCCGACTCCCGGGGCGGTCGCCCGGCCACATACCCCAAATCGGCCGCCAGCTCTCCATTCTTCACCATGAGATTCCCCCACCCAATCGCCCGATCGCGCCAAAGTAGCGGCAACGCGTAATAACCAAGCTTCCGCTTTGAGACGGGTGTATAAGCCTCGAAGCGATATTTCCAGCTCCACAACATCTCGAACCGCGCCCGGTCGTGCACGACCGGATCGAACGGGGCCAGCAATCTCGCTTCTTCCGGTTCGCACGCTCTCCTCGGGTTCTCGTGGCGCGGCCAGTACCACTCCACTCCTGCCACGCGCGCGTTCGCCAACCGCTCCCGGGCCCGATGCAGCGCCGCGGTGATTTCCTTCTCCCATTGCGGCGCCGCATAGCGCAACCGGCGAATATACAAGGAGAGACTCGCGCCCGAAAGCGGCGCATGGAGATTCACCACCACATCGACCAACGCATCGATTCGCGCCACCCGCGTTGCCTTATCGTGCGGCGCCGGTTCATGCTGATGGGCGCGGTAAACCCGGATGCCCTTTTCGCGCCGCACCACCCGGAGTTTTCCCCGGTAATGCAGCAGGTCGAGCATTTGCGTGGTCGCGTGGGAGGAGCCGCCCCAATAATTCCGAACGGTGCCCCGCGCGAAATGCGCCTCCGCCTCACGAGGATGCACTGCCGCGCGCGCCTTCACGAAATCCAGCAGCAATTTCTCCTTCTCCCGCTCCCTTACCGATTCCGGCCGGGGATGCATCAACGTGTGCACCTGCCGCGTGACATACCCATAATTAATGAACACATCCTCCTCGACCCCGAGCGCTTCGTAACGCCGTTCCAGATCGCCCGCCCGATAATCCTTCACCCGATGCCGAAGAATCAAATCCTGCGCCCGTGCCGGGGCCCGAATCGGATCGGCTTGCACAAACCCCATCCGCTCCAGCGCCCGCGGCAGAGTTGTCGGCCCAAAGAGCGATCGCCTTACCGCAAACCGCCGCAAATCATCGAGAGAGATGGGAGAGGCCCGCATGCCGCACTCTCGTTAGCGCGGGAGGATTTTCAAAAGCGGCGTCAACGCAGCCTTGTTGTAGTAACTGTCTTGAGTTCAAGCCGTGAGGGGATCGGTTTTGAGAGCGCTGTTGAGGGCGAT
>JBAPMH010000461.1:0-4673 GCA_049278515.1 Chthoniobacterales bacterium | reverse complement strand
CCGCTGAAAAAGACGATGCCACCGGCGATCAGGAAATAAGCGGCGCGATTCCAAGCTCCATGCAGGGCGATCGGCACGAGGGCGATCGCGTGGACAAGGTGATAGAGCACGGCTTTGTTCCAAACATCGAGCATATCGTTACCCTGAAGGGTGGCTTTCAAAGCGTGGGCCCCGAACGCGCCAAGGCCAACCGCCAAAAAGGAAAGCGCCGCGGCGATGCGTAAAAGGGTGACCGGCATATCAGCTCCTCATTTGCCCCCAAAAAACTTGCGGAACGATTGAAAGAGCCGGCCGGGAAGAGTGACGGCTTTTTGCCCCACGTCCTGCATTTTTTGGGCGAACTGGGTCTGGACGCCGCCGTGAATTTCACAGGCGACAGCCGGGACCTTGTCGTTAGGCAGATCAAATTCATAGGCGGTTCCGGCCGTGTTGCAGCCGGTGGTGGCCAGGTGGTTCGAGATGGAGCAAACGGCCGCGTGAGTCAGCGGCATGGTGGGTTCCAGGGGATGCGCGGGATAGCGCAACGCCGCCTTGGTCATGACCTGGGTCCAGACGGGCAGGGCCAGCGCAGCGCCATAACCGCGCGGGATGATCGTCTGCGGTTGATCGAATCCGACCCAGACTCCGCAGGTCAAGGCGCTGGTGTAACCGACGAACCACGCGTCCTTGTAATCGTTCGTCGTGCCGGTCTTGCCCGCGGCCGGGAGCTTGAAGCCTAACGACTTCGCGCTTGCGGCCGTTCCGGTTACCAGGACCTGCTCCATCAGTTGCGAAGTCATCCAGGCGGCGCCGGGATCGAGCGCGGGCACGCTCACGTGCGCGGCGCGGTAGATCGGATTGTGGTCCGCATCGTCAATCCGCTCGATGATGTAGGCCTGTTTCCGGACCCCCGCGTTTGGAAATGCCGTGTAGGCGGCGGTGAGATCCTTCAGATCGGTCTCGAACGAACCAATGTAAATCGCCGGTCCGTGCGGAATGTTTTCGCCGAGGCCGAGGGTAGTGGCGATTTTTTGGACACCATCCAGTCCGGCGATTTCTCCGACGCGCACGCTCATCGTATTTCGGGAATGGATCAGTCCGTAGGAGACCGGTTGAATGCCGCCGTAGGTGCCGTCCGAATTTCCCGGCGTCCAGTTTCCCGCCCCCTGGATTTCGCCGGGCTGGATCGGGCCATCGCTCACGGCTGCGCCCGGGAGGAGCCCCCGACTGAAAGCGACGGTATAAACGAAGGGTTTGAAAGACGATCCGACCTGCCGGTTCGCTGGCGCCAGGGCGCGGTTAAATTTGCTCTGGGCGTAGTCGCGGCCGCCCACCAGGGCGCGGATTCCGCCGCTCGGGTTGTCGATCGCCACCAGCGCTCCCTGGAGATATGGCATGGAAGAATCCTCTCCCTCTTCCGGGGGGCGATAGTTCGCTTTGAGCGGATGATGGAAATTCGATTGCCGCTCGATCTTGGCGAGCTGGGTCTCGAGCGCCTGCGTGGCCGCATTCTGCACGACCGGGTCCAGGGTGGTGTAAATGAAAAGGCCGCCATTATCGATCTGGTCCGGAGTGAGCAACAGATTCAAATCACGCTGGACCGCGTCCATGGCGTAATTTTCCTGGATCAGCGGCATTCGCCTTGGATGCGAGGCGACTTTGGTGAGCTTTGCTTCCTGGGCTTGCGCCGCGCTGATCTTCTTCAACTCCACCATGCGATCGAGTACGGCGTCCCGTTGCAACGCGGCTCCTTCCGGATTTTTCAGCGGCGAAAACCGATTCGGGCTCCGAATCAACCCGGCCAGGATGGCGGACTCCGAAAGATTCAATTTGGCGGCGTCTTTGCCGAAATAGGCGAGGGAAGCGGTCTGCACCCCGTAACAGCCGGAGCCGAAGTAGATCCGGTTGATGTAAAGCTCGATGATCTGCTGCTTGGTAAAATCTTTCTCAATTCGGAGCGCCACCATCGCTTCCAGGATTTTACGGCTCAGGGTGCGGCCACCGAGCGGAAGGCTGTTCCGAGCGAGCTGCTGGGTAATGCTGCTGGCCCCTTCCTTGGCCGAACCGCTCATGATGTCGCGGTAAAGAGCGCGGGCGATTCCCCGCCAGTCGATTCCCCCATGCTCGAAAAAGCGCGTGTCTTCCCGGGCCAGGAGCGCATCGACAAAAAACGGGGAGATCTCGTTGAGGTCGACCTTGACCCGGTTCGCCCCGGCGAGCCGGCTATAAATCTTCCCGTCCACGTCGAAGACGGTATTCCGCTCGGGCATATCGCCGACCTTCTTCAGGTCGTAGGTTTGGGCCCAGACAGCGTAGAAGCAGAGGACCCCGAAAATGGCGACGATCGGCAGCCCGAGAAGCGCGAGCTTCCAGGGAAGGCGAATCCGCGTTCGGCTCTTGGCGCGAGCCCGGGTGCGTGCGAGGAGCTTCATCGTTGAAAGTTAGACCGCTAAAGCCCGAAATCGTTAGCCGTCATCCCGAGCGAGGCGAAGCGGAGTCGAGGGACCCCGAGTTTTCAGATCGACGTCGCCCGACCCAACACGGGATTGAAAGCCCGGCCTCGCCCGCTCCGCGGGCTGCGTTACGGCTTCGACTTTGCTGCGTTCCGCTCAGAATGACTGCTGTTATTCAACGCCCCTACAGTCGCATCTGAACGGCACTATCGTGCTGTTCGTGTGCGCAGGGGGCATTGGTCGGCACGCCGGCATCGGCGCCGCTGGCGGCGACCAGTTTGTTTTCCACGAGGTACTGTTCCACCTCGTCACCGCTGACGTCGGCCAGCATTTTCTCATTGATCTCGACACAGGGAGAAAGCGGCTGACCGCTCTTGGTTTCCATTTCCCAGCGAAACGCCGGGTTCTGAATGATGTCTTTTTCGGTGTAAGGGAGATTGTATTTGGCGAGCACAGCGCGCACTCCGTTGCTCCAGCCGCAGCTCGTCTTCAAATAGGCGGTAATTTTTGGCGTATCCATGTCCGCTAAGGTAGCATGACCGGAACGGTTTGCATTCGCTCTTCGCGGCGCTAAGAAATCGGATGAGCTTTACCCTGCAAATCGGCGCTTCTGCGCCCGCCTTCCAATTACCCGCTACCGACGGAAAGACCTATTCGCTCGACGATTTTTCCGGCGCTCCGGTCCTGGTGATTTTCTTCACCTGCAACCATTGCCCCTACGTCATCGGTTCCGATGAAGCGACCCGGCGCACCGCGGAGAAATTTTCGCCGCGTGGCGTCCGCTTCGTGGCGATCAATTCCAATAGTGCCAATACCTACGCGGAGGACGATTTTCCTCATATGGTCGCGCGGATGCGGGAGGAGAAGTTTCCGTGGCTTTATTTGCATGACAAGACGCAGGACATCGCTCGCGCCTACGGCGCGTTGCGCACGCCGCATTTCTATGTGTTCGATAGGGACCGGAAGCTCATCTACACCGGCCGCGCTGTCGACAATCCGCGCCAGGCGGAAAAGGCCAGGACGCACGATCTCGACACCGCCCTGGAAGAGCATCTCGCCGGGAAGCCCGTCAGCGCGCCGATGACGAACCCGATCGGCTGCAATGTGAAGTGGGAGGGCCGCGATGCGCATTGGATGCCGGCGGAGGCGTGCGATTTAGTCTGACTTCTTGTCAGACCTCTTGCTCTTGCTCTTCCTCTTGCTCTTGCTCTTGCTCTTGCTCTTGGTCTTGGTCTTGGTCTTGGTCTTGGTCTTGGTCTTGCTCCTCTGGCTTTCTCCGCGCTCCTGAGCGGGAGCAAGAGCAAGAGTAAGAGCAAGAGGAAGAATGCCGGAGGGGCCCTGCCGGAGTTCCCGTCCCAAAGCCCCTCGAGAACTCCGGCCACCCGTTCACGACGCTTTCGCGCGCGCGAAGATTCGTTCTAGATCTTGCTTCGAAGCGGCCGCACGCACTGGGTCAATTTCCGCAGCCCCAGCTGGAGCCGCGTCTTTACCGTGCCCAGCGGCGTGTGAGTTGTGGCCGCGATCTCGCGCTGGCTTAATCCTCCGAAGTAGGCGAGCTCGACAGCCTCGCGTTGGACCTTCGGCAAAGTTTGCATCTGCTGCCCAAGAAATCGCCGCAGATCGGTTTGCGTCACTTCCCGTGCGGTTTCGGTCGCCGCGCCAGCATGCCCCCGCGGCCTAACCTCTTCTTCGAAGCGTTGCTTTGCCCGGCGATAGCTATCGCGACGGCGAACTCGATCGATCGCGCGTCGTCGCGCGATGGTGATCACCCAACCAAGCGGTTTGCCGGCTTTCGGCGAATAATGGTGCGCCTCCCGCCAGATTTGGAGAAACGATTCCTGGAGGACGTCGTCCGCTTCCGATTCCTCATGGACGACGCTGCCAATCAAGGCGCGGAGCGAACGCGCATAGCGCGAATAAAGCTCACTCAGGGACGGCTGATGCCGTTGCGTGATTCTTTCCATCAACGTTTCATCGCCCAGGATTGAACCATCCGGACCCTGGGCCTGCGAAATCTGAAGTTCGGGAAATAACGCCATGCTCTTAGTTCGAATCGGATTGAATCAGAGGCTATCGGCAGACCGGAGCATTGAGCGGTAGGAGAAATCCCTAGGGTCGATGTTCAACGTTTCGCGGGTCCGCGTTGGGTGGAACGGCCTCGGGTTCGCTCTCGTCTTTTTTTGGCGCCTTGAGAAACTTTGGTTCCTCCTGGGGGTTTAACCTACTAACACGCCATCCATC
>JBAPMH010000460.1:0-19196 GCA_049278515.1 Chthoniobacterales bacterium | reverse complement strand
CGCCGAGCGCGACCGCGTCGTCCGGCAGGGTGGCGAAGGAGTGATGTTGCGCCAACCGGCGTCGGCCTACGAAGCCGGACGCTCGCCCACCTTGCTGAAGGTCAAGCCTTACGACGATGCCGAAGCGACCGTCATCGCCCACGAACCGGGCAAAGGAAAATTCGCGGGCAAGCTCGGCGCGCTCCGCGTCCGGGCGGACGACGGCCGGGAATTCTCGCTCGGGACCGGCCTGACCGACGCCGACCGGGTATCGCCGCCACCCGTGGGGACGATCGTCACCTATCGCTTCCAGGGATTAACCGCGAAAGGATTGCCGAGGTTCCCTTCCTACCTGCGCGTCCGCCGCGATTGACCACGTGCGCGTCACTATGAGATAATCTCTTTCGTGAGCACACGCGAGTCTGCCTTGATCCGTGATTGGAACTCCCCAGACGAGGATGCCGCGTACGCCACCCGGTAGTTGGCGATTCTCGATATGAGCACGATCACAGAGATCCAGGAAGCCATCGAAAAATTGCCGTCGAACGAGAAATCTGTTCTCGCTGCGTGGCTTCAGTCCCAAGAAGAGCCAATTATGTCGGAAGCGGAGGAGACCGCGTTGCTCGCGCGTCTCGATAAGGCTGCGGCGGAGCTTGATACGGGCAAAGGCGTTCCCCTCGAACGCGTCCGCGAGAAAATTCGTGGATGGGCTGGAAAATAATCTTCGCACCGCAAGCCCTCGAAGAACTCGAGCAGATCGTTAATTCCCTGAAACCAATCCGACCTTAAACTTGACGCTGTAGCCGCCTCGCTCTGTCGAGGCGCAACTATTTGTTCCCTTATGGCTCAATTCCAACTGGCCCAAGAAGAATTTATTCGTGGTTCCTTAACAACTGCGTTCCGACCACGAACGATAGTTCTATTTTTGATCGCAATGCTGCTGATCGGTTTGTCACTATTTTCTAAGGGCAACGCGCTTTGGAAATCGATCTTTCTTTCGTTTGTTCCGATGGTCGTAATTATCGTGACCGTTTATTTCGCTACGAGATGGCGTTTGAAACGGGTGTTCCACGAGCAGCAATCGCTGCGGGAAGTGATCGATGTCAGCATCGACGATCAGCAATTAAGCTATTCCTGGGCGCGTGGAACGTACATTTTGCCATGGGCAAATGTTCAGCGCGGAAAGGAGACACGTAATTTCTTTATTCTATGGGAGAGCAGCGCCTTCGCTCGCATGCTGCCGAAGCGCGTCCTGTCAGCTGAAGAAACGGCTACGATTCGAAAAAACCTTGCTTCAAAGTGAAGCCTGTACAAGTGCCGACGCAGCGTTTTTCACACCGCTCGAGCAGCCGCAGGGCCCGATGCAGAATGCGAGCCCCCAACTCGTCACATGTTCGCCAACGGACGAATCCGCCGTGGCGGGTCACTCGTCACACGTCACTGCGCGGTCACCGAAGCAACCGCTTCGGAAACCGCGCGGTCTGTTCCCTTCGCAAAATCAACTGCCGCCGCCATCGCAACATCATGCTTGGCTTCCTCGGATCCCACCCTTTCGGATTCGGCAACACCGCCGCCAGCATCGCCGACTGCTCCCGCGACAGCCCGCGCGCGCTGACCCCGAAATAATGTTGCGACGCCGCTTCCACCCCATAAATCCCCGGCCCCATCTCGATCACGTTCGCGTACAGCTCCAGGATCCGCCGCTTCGGCAGAAGCAGTTCCATCCAGATTGTGTAGTACGATTCCAGTCCCTTCCTGATCCACGACCGCCCCTGCCAAAGAAAGATCGACCGCGCGCACTGGTTCGTGATCGTGGACGCTCCCCGCACCGATTTCCCTGTCTTCTCCGCCTTTTCCATCGCGCGGTCCATCTCCGCCCAGTCAAACCCGTAGTGCCGGAAGAACCGCTGATCCTCCGATATCCAAAGATGCTTCAGGAACATCTCCGGAATCTGCGCCAACGGAATCCAGCGATAACGCAACGGAGCCTTTGGCCCGCTCGAAGAAATCTGCTCGATCCACATCGGCACCGTCCGCGGCGGATCGACGAATCGGATCAACGCCACCTGCATCGCCGGGATCAGAAGCAAAACCGCCAACGGGATCCAAACCCACTTCCACCGATGGAAAAAACCGCGTGTCCGCCGCTGGACGGACTCGCCGTGGCGAGAGGCTGAGCCTTTTTCACGAGCATTCCCGATCACATACTAACTCTAACGGTGATAGACACTGTTTGAATAAATCATGCGCGCGCAGCATCAGCGATTGTCATGCAACACGCACTGCTGGCTGAGATCGAGGAGGATGGGAACGCGGGGAGATGCGACAAAGGGCCGAAGAGAGCGCGCGGAGATGCGGAAGAAGCAGCGCGCCGACTGCCATCGTGGCTCGCCGAAAGGTTCACCGGCCTCTTTCTTGCGCTGTAGATCTCGCACCTCGTAGTATGCCTTGGCGAGAGCAGCGGCAGCCATGGTCAGCGCTGCCATTTCTCGCAACACCGCCCGGTCGGGAATGATCGCTTCCGCACTGTCCCTCAGCGCGTCGAAGGCGGCCGCGATGCAATCCAGACTCAATTGGAATGTACCCATGTCGGGCGGATCACGACGCTCGTTGCGCACGAAGCGTTCTAAAGAATGGGTGAGAAAGACGTCAGGCAAGCGCTCCCAGTCGGTCTCCCGCACCACCGCACGTTCGGCGCCGGCCAGCAGCAGCCAACATGATAGCCAGCACAAATCAAGCAGCGCCGAGGACTCGGATACCTTTTCCAAATCGATCAGGCGAAGGTCGGCGTCTCCATGCCCATGAGTCGTTTGCGGGTCAATGAGGACGTTGCGCGCATTGAGGTCTCGATGTTGCCAAGTCCAAGGGAGCACCATCGGGTGGCCGCTTATCCAAGCATCGTGATCATCCAGGCAGGCCAGCGGATTGCGCCAGGGTCCATCGAAATCATTGAAACTCATGGTCCCTGGATCGGGGAGTCCCCAATCCCCCCACCCTAGTCCCGCCGCGTCTTGTTGCCAGTGAGCCCAGATCGCGCCGAAGTGCAGTCGCGGGGCGGCCGCTCGCATGTCGCATGTGGTGAGCAACGCACCATAAATTTGTCCCAGCCGGGCGCAGGCCCCGATCGAGCGCGTGCTCTTACCATCCATCACCAGATGGTGGAGGTTATCGATTTGCAGCGTGCTCTCTGCCCGAAAAGCAAGCAGGCCCAAGATAAACCCCAGATCGCCCTGTTCGCCAAAGCGCTGGTCGGGAGGAATGTGCCGTGCTAGCCAGCACTCACGGGCCTTAGCCAACCCGTCACGCTCGCGGTCGAAGTCGGCTCTGTTGGTCGTGACTTTTAGAACACCGAGCCGAAGTGGCGAACCAACCTGTTCCCGGAACTGCACAAGGTGGACGGTCGAGCCTGACAGACCACCGGTGAACGGGGTTCGCTGCGTCAACATCGATAGGCCAAAGACAGCCTTTGCCGTGCTCGCAGGATTGGACGAGTCGCTGCCCTCTGGCGATGCTGCCACTAAGGACTCCGGCGCAAATGACTCGGCCGTGGGCGCGTCGAGCAGCGCGTCGAGGGGCGGCAAAGGCAGGTCTTTCGGCGCGAGTTGTGGCACAAGAATGCGTGCAACCGTTAACAATAGATTACGGCAGGTGGACGCGTAACGGTTCCACTGTGCTTTACTGCTGAAAGTAAAGTGATGCGCAAGCGGATTCCGGTCCTGGGAAAAGAGCTGCTGGAGTTGGTCTAAGGCTTTGACATCGTCCACTAGGCGCGCGGCAGGATTGTTGAGTGCCTGCATACGCGGCCAACTCAGGGCGAGAAGATCCGCCACGCTCAGTGGGCGGTCGGCGGAGGGCCAGCGGAATGGGGTATAGAGCCCGGCGCCATTTATCACAGCCAACGCGCTTGGATCGAGAGCCGGGGGCTCCCAGAAACGAAGATCGAGCGATACTGCGCAATAAAGCTGTAAGAGTGCCTCCGGAATAGTAAGAATCGCGGTGGTCGCAAGGAAAAAGGAAGGCAGTCGCTCTGCCATTGACAACCGCAGCTCGATCAATCGCAGGGCCGTTAGCGCGTCGGCTGGCAGCCCGGTACGTCCGCAAAGTGCGCCGATGACATCTGGGTTAGCGTTGCCGTGCGCCGCGCAGCAGCGCTGAATCGCTCTGGCGAAACCGCGCCAATCGGCGAGTATAGCTTTATGAGTCAGAGAAGGGGATGGTAGCCTGCTATGAAGCTCATCGAGCCATCCAACGATCCGACTCCAGTCGTCCTCTCCGGACTGGGCTCGATCGAGCACTTGGGCAATGAGCCAGACGGTCCGCAGTGAACTCTTTTCCTGTCCGGCTTGCTCGATCATCTCGATCGCCTGCGCCGAATTTCCGCCCCGGATGAGACGGAGGGCGACCGGTTCAAGGGTCTGAGTAGGGTGCAAGCCGAGGTGGCGCGCGGCGCTGGTGCCAATAGCCGCGCTGCGCAACGTACCGTCGCCTGCTAGTAGCTGGTTGCCCCAGTCGTGGCTCTGAATCGCCTGGAGGTCGGCTGACGACCCGATCCGCATGTGCAACCGCCCGAGGGCATCGCGGTTTGCGGACCCCTTATTGTCGAGATACTTGAGGAATTCTTGAAATTCGATGCTCTCCAGGAGTGGGTCGATCCACGCTCGAGGGCTTCGCTGTGCCGCTGCCAGATCCACTAGACGGTCGACCCATCGCGTGAAGCCGCCAGTAATTTCGTGCGCGATAGATTGGAGTTTTTCGGAGACGCCGGCCGCTCCAAGACGCTCGCCGATTTCTTTCCGCGTGTATCCGGCCAGCCGCGGATTCTTGTAACTCTTCCCGAATTGCGAAAAAACCAGCCCTTTAAAGCCGCGCGCCTGCAAGCAGACCTTCATGTGTTCCCAACTAAGCGGTGCTTCTATTACACACCGTAGGCTCGCGAATTCGTTTAAAGCCAGCAGACAGGATCCCAGTTCTTCAGGCAACGCAAAGACGGTTTCGTGAAAGCTTGGAAGGAGAATGATTGGCGTGCGTCCCGCATGCGCCACGCATCCTACCGCGCTTTCCAAGCGGGCCTGATAGGAGTCGCCAGGATATTGTGGCTGCACCCCCCATTCTAAGCAGATTCGGTCAACAAGCTGATCCGCAGTGGAAAACAGCCCATATGGGCAAAAGGCTATTGCTGGAGACACCTGGGCAGGCAAAACAAGCGTCGATCTGGCGTCCCGCAAAAGCGCGAAAAGCGCCGCGCTGGAGTTCAGCGGTGGAACCACGACACAGTGATTAAGTCCAGGCTCTTTCCAGCTGGAAATGATGTCGCGAGCGACCGACTCGGCAGCGGCGTGGATTTTCACCATCGCGCGGGTGACATTCGGCGCGATACACGCCGGCGGATGAAGGTCTGCCCGCCTGGGTGCGCAACGACTTCAAGGCCCCCGATAGAATTAATCCAGTCACTCAGACGGGGAAATCCAAGGCGGTTGTATACTGGGGCACCCGGAAACTCTAGATGCAAACGGTGTCCAGCGTGCACTCCGGTCAGCTCACGGTCCTGAGCTTCCGCATCCTCAAGCAATCTAATAAGAAAAGCGCGAGCTTGTTCCGCCAGTCGAGCATCCCACAAGGGTCGGGGTTGCATCGCCTCGTCGCTCGCTCGCCGCACAATGCGATGCATTCCGCTCCCTTCCATGGAGACCTCAGGAAGGGAAAGGAGAAAATCATTCAAACGGGGATAGCCAAGCCTCAGGTGAACAGGCTGACCTGGATAGCGCATACGGAGTTGGTTGCCGAGGACCGCAACCGTCAGAAAACTACCATCACGCTCCCAGCGTTCGATCAATTCGAGAATCACTTCGACTGCAGCGCCGCGAAGATCTTGCGCGGTTGATCGGCACAACACCTCTCTCGTCAAAGTGCCAGCAACCGTCATGGTTTCGAAGGAACGCAGCAGATCTATGAGCCGCGGAAAGCCCAAACGACGATAGACTGGATCTCCAGGAAACTCGCTTGCGAGAAGTTCCCCCACGATCGAAACGAGGAGTTCACGACCCTGTTCAACGTGCCCATCAATCGCCCCAATTAGAAAATCCTCGATGCGGCCGCGTAAGGCAGCGGGTTCGTCTCGCGCCCAAACGCTTGGCAGTGCCGCGGCTCCAACGCTTTGGGCCGTCTCGGTGAGTTGGTGAACGACGTCGTTCCACCGCTTGCGAAATTCGACGCGCAACGACTCGCCCAGCAGCGGGATGGCGAAGGCGTAATACCCGGCCTTCTCGGGCGGGCTGACGAGAAAACCGGTGTCGAGTAACTGCTGTAGTCCTTGCCGGATTAACGTGTCAGATAGGCCTGCCTCCTGCTTAAGCGGACCATCCGAGCGGAACAAATCATTAGTGAGCACATAGGGATGGTCGAAGCCATTCAGCAACGCCGAGGCGGCGTAAAGCACTCCTTTAGCGAGCAACTTTCGCCGAGGATCGGGGTCGCCTTCTAACACGCTAAGCTCATCAAGTCCGGCCGGTCCCATCCCTTCCGAAGCGAGGTGCAGGCGCCCCTGCAAATGCATGTCGATGGCTCGATTGACATCGGAAGGCGAGAGCAGCCGGCCTCGTGCGGCCGCAAACATAGCTCCGGCGGTCCAGTGCATGTAAAAAGGAATGCCGCGGGTGGCCCAAAGAACGTGGAGGATCGTGTCTCGAGGCAGGTTCTCGAAGCGGGTGAGCAACTCGACGGGTTGAATGATGGCGCGAGTCGCCTGCTCCTTCTCATCATCATCCATAGAAAACGGCTTCAAATCGTAGCGAGCAATGCTGTTGAAAAATGGGGCGTCGAACTCCTCGAGGAATTTGCGGTGCGCGGTGCCCCCCGTGGCGAAGACCAGGCCTATTCGGGCATTCAACTGCATTGTGCCCCGAATTTGCCAAAGCACCGTTTTGGCAAGTTCACGCACCGCGTGATTCTCATCCCACAACATCACGCGGAACTTCTCGGCCTCGTCGAGAAGGAAATGAAGCTGGTGCAAGGGGTAGTGGCACTCGGCATGGAGGAAGTCGGTAAGGCCTTCCAAGAACTGGCCGACGTCAGCGCTTTCTGCTAGCTCACTGCCACGCTCCCGGGCACCGGCAGGCAGGCATTGACGCAGCGCTGCGTTGGGCGTGGAAATCCAGAACTGCTCCCAAAAAAAACGGCTCAGCGGCTGATCCTTCGGCCAGCGGTAAATGTCGAAGTGGACGATGCCATGGGTGGTCGGCCGCTCCTCCCGACAGCCAAATTGATCGATAAGCCGCAATAGCAGTGACGTCTTGCCTGAACGCCGGGGCGCGCAAATCCAGACGCTTCCGGGCTGTTCTTCACGGAAGAGTAATTGCTGAATTTTTCGCTCGTCCCAAGGGCGCTCAATGTATTGCGCCCCGCGCACGGGTTTAGGTTCGAAGTTCCGGAAGATCCGGTTGATCTCCTCGGGCGTCGGCGGTTCAAAAAATTGGTGCTGGAGAGGCGCCACCCATTCCTCTACCAAATCGAATGGTCGGTCGCCCAAGGTCCGTCCGGTGCAGCGGACGGAGACACGCATTTCGGCGAGCTCGGGTAAAAGCACGCTGAAATCGCAGAAAATCTCCTTGGTGTGCAGGAAGGGGCCACCAAGTTCTTTGGTGAGGGAATCTCCAGGCGCGAAGCGCAATGGTCCGATTTCCGGCAAAGTAAGGACGACTGTGCCTGGCGGATCGAATTGAGGCGGCACGATACGAATTTTGCCCAGCCAAAGCCCATCGCGTCGCAGTTGCAGTGTCTCCACCAATTGGAACGAAGCGGGCGTTGTGGTGGCATGGCTGCGTTGCAAGAGGCGCTCTGTGAAGTTGAGGAAGCTCGGCCTGCCCGGCGAGCGGAGCCGCACGTCGGTGACAAACGATTCGAAGCGTCCCCAGTTGGCCTCTCGATCTTTGACCAAGAGTTGAAAGTAACGCACCTGTTCCGGGAGCATCACCTCGGGATTACTCTCCCGCAGTAGCCGCTCGAGCGCGGTCCACTGGTGCAATTCAAGCACCGTCCACATTAGCCATCCGCGAACGGGCGGGTCTTTGGATTCTTGCGGCAACACGTGCCAAGCGGCGTCCAGCCCCGGGCTGGCAATCTTGGCTTCCAGTGCACACGGCGTGAGGGCCAGGCCCAGCCAACGGCTCATGGCGGCAGGAAGTGGCTCACTGGCAATATCGCGTGCGTAAGAACGGAATTTTTCCGCCACGCGTTCGCGGAGCGGCTCCCGCAATCCAAAGGCGTGTCCCCACGCCTCAAAAAAGCAAAAGCCAAACAGCGTGCGCAGCGTCCTTGTCGTTGCCCCAGGCCCGTGGTTGCGTACTGCTAGGTCAGGCCAGCTGTTTATTGCGTGCCACAAAGTACATGTCCGCTCCAGATCGAGGGGCCGCTCATCAGGTTGCGCCAGCACGAGTGCCGCAGCGAAGTCGGCAAGCAACTCATGGGCTTTGCCCGTATCGCCGCTGCCAGCTTGTGCCAGGCGGCCATATTCTGCCCCCGTAAGTGCGGCGGCTTGCTGCCAGTTCTGCTCGGCAAAAGCCTGCCGCACCATCGTTGAATCGAGCGGTGCGGTGCCTGCTTCCGGTAGCCAGTGCTCAACCCCGGCACGTAAAGTCGCGACGTAGCTCTCAACTCCCCGCGATCCTGGGGCGCTCGGACCGGCGGGTATGAGGACTACGGGCGGGGTTGGTTCCGCTGGAATGGCGACCGGATCGGGAAGCGTAACGCCCCCTTCGCGCAAAATAGCGAGCGCGGCGTCTGGCATCTGTTGCGGTTTCAACTCGCACGATTTTCGTAAAGCTTTCCACTGGGGCGAGTCAGATTGCGCCAGCCAGTCCGGCGCCGCGAGCTGTGCCAGCCAGGCATGTGTAAGCGTGTGCAGATCGCGCCGCTTCCTGGGCAACCAGTTTTCGGAGGTCGCCAAATTGGGGCGCAGCAAGTCGCCAAAAAGAACCTCAAGGTGCAACTCGATCTCCATCGAAGTCTCCTCCGATAAACCCAGCCAATGATCCGGCTTTTCAAGGTTCGTCAGCGCCTGTTGGACATCCGTTGCGATTTGCGTCGCCGCAGATTGCTGCGCGAAGCTTAAAAACGCGCGTAAAGGAGCGAGATGAGCGCGCCGACCGCCCTTTTCCTCCCAGAGTTTTTTCCATTGCTCTTCCATGGTGCCGAGCGTTTCCGGAAGCGGCTCGCTGCATCCCGCCAAGCGCAATAAATCAGCCAGCTCCTCGCGGCGAGTCTCTTGCCCATAGGAGACAAGCGTTTCATGGAGAAACCGCTCAATGTCGGAGAGTCGCGCCGAGAATTCGTCGCATGCGGCCTGCGTTAGCGGCTCGGGCACCGGTGGCAGCTCCGCATCAATTATCTCACGATCCGTCGCCCGCAGGCTACCTACCGACTTGGCGCGAAGGGCATCAAGCTCCATAACAAGGCTGACACGACGCGCATCGAGCGCCTCCGCGGCAGCGACAGGGGTAATCTCCTCAAAGTCTTTGGCCAGATCCTGCCGCACGAATTCCTCTGCGGCAGCTTGCGTCGCGACCAGCCACCCGCGCGAGAAAAGTTGCCGCAGAACCACCGCCGGCTTGATTCCACCAGACCACGCTTCCAGCCGATCAAGGATCCAATGGCCCCACGTCGCTTCACCAAACTCCAGCTGAGTACCTAAGGTACGCCACTCCATCGGCTTGGCGCGGAGTCCGGGTGGCAGCACGGTGAGGAAAAAATCGGCTCCCTCTGATGGAAAATCAGCCATCCATTTGCTCGCAGGGCTTTCGCCGCGCAGCTTGGACAGCCAGTGGCCGAAATGCGCGAATTCTGCTGCCTCCGCAGCGGGACCAATCGTGGCGTCACGCTCCTCTGCGTCGGAGTGCCGAGCAGCCTCGAGGCTCGCACGTAGGGATGTCCGCAAAGCTTCCTCTTCGGGCCGATTTTCCGGCGGCAGGACCGCGCGCCGCCATTCGGCTCCCAAATGCAGGATTTCGCCTATGTCCTCGAGGAAGGCGTGCCGGCTGGAGCGATCCAAGTTCAGTTGATCGGCCCAGCGGTTGTAAAGCTCATCTAAGTTCCACGCTTCAAGGTCCGCCAGCAGGCGCGCACCGCGTTCCTTTTCATCCTCCCTCACGGCCTCTCGTAATTCACTGAGAAGCTCTTGTTGCGCCATTTGGCGGAGTAGGTAGCGATTGCTGTCAGTCGTCGGTCGCGCCCAGTGGATGTGCTCCCAAAGCGCTTGTCGCGCCTGCTCGGGATCGGGCGCGCTGGCGGTCTCCGTAAGGCCGTCCATTAGCGCGCGCAGCTGTGTCGGACCGGCGTGTGTTCGCGTAAAAGTTCTAAGGCGATGCAACAACGTCTGCCAGGGTGACGAGGGCCGAAGATGCGGTGCTACGAACATAGTCAGCGGCTCCCAGAACCACCAATCAGTGCGGCCAGCTAAGCACAGCGCGCGCACCAATACCGCCTGTAACGCCGGACGCTGTTCGGGCAACTCGTGCCAGACTTTCACCAGCTGTTCCTGCGAAAGAAAAGTTAGCGCATCGGTCGGCACCGAACCATAGTCCACCACGGGAGAGGTGAACAGTCGCCGCGCATGATCGACGATGCGATCCGGGTGCGCTTCGACCACCTGCCGCAACGCCACCCCGTGCAAACGCCAGTCTACCCATCCAGCTCGTATTACCGCTTCTTCCTTCCGCCCCGTCGCGGCGGCCTCTCTGTGCCCAGCCTCGATCACAGTTTCCCAATCCGCCGCACTCAGGAGCTCCGGTGGAAGAGTCGCTACGTCGGTGCTACCGAGGAAGTCGCGAATTCTGTCTCGCAGTAGGCGCGGTGCGATTAGCCGCTGAACATCCTGCTGCGCTTCCAGCCGCCTCTCGGCGATGGCTTCCGGCAACTGCGCGAGCGTAGTTCCGCGAGGCAACACTGGGAGGTGAAATTCCGTTCCTTCGGCTTCTGTGCGGAGCGCCTCCCAAACCTCGCACGCGGAGAGAGCGCCGATGAGCAGGTCGCCTTGCGCGTCAATTTCTTCGGCTTTAGTCTCATTCAATAGCAGCGCGGCCTCGGGAGCGGGATCGTAATCTAGGGCAGTGCACTCTCGTATCGCGGTCATGCTCAAACTCCAAATACTTCCCAAGGCCTCCGCCGCACCGGCCCATTCTTCAGCCGCCTTTGCCCAAGTGTTCGCGTTACTGAGAAGGTTTGCTTTCTGAACGATTGAAGGTGGATGCAGCGGCAATTCGCTGGCGCCGGCACGTAGCGCGGACCGCGCGGACGTCAGGTCGCGGGCGGCATTGGCCGCCGCTTTCGTGGCCGCCTCGACACGAATGCGTAGTTCGGCAAAGAGCGGTGGCGTGGAGGTGGGGGAACTCCCAATCATATTTGGGGCGAGAATGAGGCGTTCGGTGAGGCTGTCAAGCAAACTGCGCTCCGAACCCATCTCCCGCAGGGCATGTTTCCATAGCGCTTGAGCGGCACGCTCCCCAATGACTTTCGCCAACGAAGAGTTACTCAGATCCCACTAGAAGCACCGGGTTTTTCTGACTTTTTTCTCTTGCCTGCAAAATAGAGACATCTCGTTCATTATTCGGGCATGGATGGGTAAGGGGGAAACGCACTTTTTTGTCGGAACGAACCGGCCTGCTTCTGCTCCCGAAGAAGAAAATAGGAGTCAGCCTGTGGAATCTCGACCTGCGGCCGGCGTCTTGTTCTCGAACAACGGTTAAGGGATTAGAAGTCAACCTGTCTGGCCGTAGTGACAGCCCGCACAAGCTAGCTCATAGCATGCCGTGGGATCGCGTCACCGCGCAAACATTCGGTGTCGGCCGGTCAAATCGAAAGTCCAGGGTCGCCTTCGAGAACCGATGTCTTTAGCTGCGGGCGCTCTCCGCTCTTCCACAGGGCAGCAGTGTGCAAGGTCCGATACCGGAGTGGACCGCCGTCCGGCTTTTCGCTTCGCGTAATGGGGCGCGGGATGCAGACAAACTCGGTGCGCATTTCATCGGCCGACAATCGGACCTTCGCATATCCGTGTCCTCCGAGATCGACGAACTCGAGGTGCGGAGCCAGATCCGGGTTGGACAGCGCCCGGGCGGCTTTCAGGTCGAAGTTTTTCGCATATTCCAGGCACGAACGGACGCCGTGTCTCAGCAGCATGTTGTGCGTCCAATCAGGCTTGGCTGCACCGGGGCGATCGACAAGAAAGAGCGGGCGCAGCGGATCGGGCTTTTTGAAACCGTGCTCCAGGGCTTCCATGGTTCCGGCGCTCGAAAGCGATGCGCCGACGAAGCTCAAGCCGATCGGCTCGAACTTGCCTGGCGGCAATTGCGAAGTCGCGTAACCGGCCCAGAAGCTGTGGCGGTCTCCCGAGACGATGGCGAAGCCGGTGATCTTCGCATCCCGGATGAGGTCGTAGATCTCGGCGCGCTCGGTATAGGCCATTCCGTAATCGGGGGGGCTCATGGCTGCATAAGTGTCCTTAGGCCAGGTTTCCTTGGTCAATCCAGGGGGCAGGTTCTGCGGATCGCTTCGCCCATCGAGCGCGCCTTCCGAATTGCCCCAGATCTTCCAGGTGGCGGTCGACTTGCGCAGCTGATCCTTGAACCACGCTTTTTGCGTTGCGCCGAGAATGGTCTGCGGAGGCTTATCCTTCTGCGGGTTTGGGACATGCGCATCGCCAAAGCTGAGTTCGGCCGGCGGATTGCCGCCGTTGAACGCGCGGCCGCCGTCGAGCACCTGCATCAAGGTTTCCGGCGCCATGGCGGTGAACTCTTCGCCGCCGAGCTTCTCGAGCGACGGATCGCTGAACGGATCGGCGCTGCGATAGCTGTGCTGGTCGGTGATGATGACGTCGAGGTGCTTGCCATAGCGAAAGGTGCGGTAGCCGATCAGGCTGTTGATTGCGGCGAGGTTGTTCGGCTCGTCGCCGAGGCCGTTCTCGTCCCACTTCTCAATTGCGACATCTTTCACGGGGGGCGGATCGAAGCTTTCGAGCGATGGTCCGCTGACCTTCTTGCAGCGAGATGGCAAATATTCGAACCAAGCTTGGTTGGCCGCCACCTTGATGCTTTGGCCTGGCCGCGACTTGCCGCCCGCTTGCTGGATGCTCTGCCATCCCTGCCATGAGAATTCGTGATTATCCCACATGGCCACGAACGGCCAGCGGGCGCGCGCGTCCTGCAAATCGGGATCGGCCAGGTAGCCTTTGTAGATAGCGCGATAGCCTTCAATCGTCAGCGGGAAATGAAACTTGCCGACCTGCCCGCCGTCTGGAATGCGCGCGACCTCGTAAATCGTGCGGTCGTAACGCGTTTTCACTTCGTCGGGATATTCGACGACCTCATAAATGAAATCGCCGAGGTGCAGAACGAAACCGAGCTGTTCGGCGGCGGGAGCGCGTTCATCTTCGTAAATCATCCGCCGATAGGCGTTGAGCGAGCCCTCATTGACATCCTGGCAGCTCACAAATGTGAAGTTCACCGGGCGCGGATCGTCTGGCGCCGGCGCTGTGATCGTGCGGCCGACGCGGCTCCCATTTCCGTCGGTGTCGGTAAACCGATACCAGTAGGTGTGCGCCGGCTTGAGTCCGCCGATCAGAACGCGCGCCGTCCAGTCCGCAGCGCTCGAGACCGGCGCCCGCGCGTGGGCAATGACTCGGCCGAACGCCTCATCCTCGGCTACCTCGACGGTCAGGAGGTGGCGTGTGCCTTCGGCGAACGGACGCCTCGTCCACAGGATGACGCTGTTCGGGTCGGGATCGCCCGAGGCGACCCCTTGAGGATAAAACTCACGCCGCTCACGCCATTTGACCCGCGAACCGTGGGCCGGCCCGACCCATGCGAGTGAAGCACCCATCGCCGCAGCAGCTTTGAGAAAGGATCGGCGGCTTATCTTCATCGTCCGAGTGATAGCAGCCGGAGCCGCGTGAGGCGAAGCCTTTTACGCGGCGAAGCGTTTCTACGCCACCAGTACCAAAGCCGCGTGTCCGCCGCTGGACGGACTTGCCGTGGCGAGAGGCGAAGCCACGTAAAAGCCTTCGGCCCACGTGGCTGATTGAACGGCCGATTCATGCGAGCCAGCCGCGTGACGTGGAGTGTTTTACGCGGAGACTGCGGTGGCGACCGAGCGCAACCCCGAACGATTCGAGTTGTGCGAGTGCAGCGGATCCGTCATTGTCGTAATGTTCACCGCTGATCGTCATGACTTTTCTTCGTGCCTTTCCCCGTCCAGCCGTAACCTCGGCGAAAGGCGGATTTTCAATGTCGAGTCTCCGTTTTTGTTAGATGGAAAGGATTCGAAGTAAAAGAGGTCGCCGGAAAGCGCGCTGCGGTCTATGCAAGAGCCCGAGCACTAACCCTCCCAATTCCGGCACGACGCGCCCACGCAAAACCAAATGTTAAGATGAGCGACATAACGCACGAATTTGAGAGCCGCCTCAGCCGCCCGGTAGGACTGAAGTTGCCTGAGTTTCAAAGAAATGAGCGGCTTTTTCACGTGATCCTCCCTCACCAATTCACCCAGCAATCGTTGAATCGTTTGGGTGCAAGCGCCGACAAGATTCGGAAACTTTCCACGTCAAAAGAAGGAGCTGATGCGCTGAGGTGCCTACTGTCTCATAAGAGCGCGATGTTCTATTTCACTCAGGCGTCAACGCGGACGTTTCTCTCCCTCCGCTCGGCTTGCAAGCGCTTAGGGATGAGCACAGAAGAAATTCGAGACCCATCCTTATCTTCGGAAGTGAAGGGTGAGTCAGAATATGACTCGATCCGCATGTTCAGTTCCTATTTCGATCTGATCGTGATGCGAACAAAGAAAGCGAATTTGGCGGAATGTTGCGCATACTTGATGAACGATCTACTCGCGTCAGGTCAACCTGGCGTTCCTGTAATAAATGGGGGTTCGGGAGCTGACCAACACCCAACGCAAGCACTTCTTGACATTTATACGCTTCAACGGGCGTTCGCTTTCCGCTCTCCCCGAGATTCGAGTCAGTGGACTCTGTTCGATTCACTGCACAAGAAGCACCCCGATTTGCGTAAGGGACTCGATGGGAAGACCTACGTGTTTTCGGGAGACATTGGCCGTGGCCGCACCGTTCGATCTTTGGCATATTTGCTTGCCTATAACAAAAATGTCAAAATGCGGTTCGTTGCACCAAACCATGAGAAGCTTCGGTTGTCGCGTGACGTTAAGGAATATCTCCGTAATCAGGATATTGAAGTTTCCGAACACTCCGATTTGGAAGAGGTGATCGAATCCGCCGACGCCCTTTATATGACTCGCTTCCAAAACGAGCACAACAAGGCCGAGGATTCGGCAATGCTGTCAGAAGCATCGCTTAAAGCAATTCGACTAACACCGCAACTCGTAGAGAAGATGAAGGAATATGCCGTGATTCTCCATCCGTTTCCGCGGAACAAAGAACTTCCTGGAGAGATCGACTTAAATCCGCGGGCTCGATACTTCGAGCAGGCGGTCAATGGAATGTGGATTCGCGCTGCCCTCCTAGCGCATATTTTCGATGTGGAGACCCAAGTTAACGAGATCTACAACGCGTTCGCCAAACAGGTACACGATTATAATGAATCTGTTCTCTGATTCTCATTTTTACCTTGGGTACTCTGCTGCACTGGATGCTGCCTTCTCCATCCCAAAGACCTCTACTCTTACAATCTGGCTGTCAGAACCGACGGTGCGTCCAAGTCGGGAAGCAATTGCCGATTTGCTGTCGTCAGTAGACAACGACACGTCCCTCATATTCGAAGTTGGTGTAAAGCCAAACTTTCAACTCACGACGGATTGTCTACTCATGGATTCAGGTGGATTGATCCGGGATGTGTGTTGCGGTGCAGAGCAGGTGTCGCTCGCTCACGTTCGACAAGTGTTACTTTCGTCCCTTGTGCCTCTTCCAACAATCGACGCGGCCTATCGGGCCATTTCGATTGTCGCCCGATATCCAGGGCTTCCGGTGGCAGATGATTTTCGAGCTTGGCTCCATATGACGAATCGGTATTTGCAGCGATCAGAGTCTCGCTTTCCAGAGCTGGCCTTGCAGAGACTACGTTTCGAGTAACGGAGAACCTTTGCCGGTATGATGCCCCCGAGCCGATTTCGAATACTACATCTATCTGATTTCCATTTTCAGCACACTGGAGACGGGAACAAACTGGGACGTTCTGTTGTTAGGAATTTAAACAAATTTACGTCTGTCTCGACTGAAACACGGGACTTCGATCCGGCCATTCTGGATATTGGCGCAGTAGTCCTTTCTGGGGATTTTAGGCAGCAACGTCAGAAGGAGGGAACCGTTGATTGGAGACTGGAGGCAAAGGATCTAGTCGAAACGCTTCAAAAGGGTCTCAGGTGGGACCGACCTGAGCATCGCTCCAGGATATTGTTGGTGCCAGGCAATCACGACGCGACTCGTAAGACGGTGCAACCGCCACCAGATGTTGGTGCGCGCATTGAAAAGCAAGTGAGGGCACTGGTCGCCTTGGAACGCGATTCGCGGGTTTCGGATATCGCTTCAGCATTACGAGAGATAGCTGAAGAAGTCGCAACTGCTGAATCTCGGCAACCTAGTCATTACGCTCTCGATTGGAGCGAATACAACGGTTTTGCAGGGGAGTTCTACGCGGGCATAGATTCCATTAAGTCGATTCCCCTTAGGTCAAAAGGGACAGGGGAAGACTTGGACGTCGCGTCATCAATGCCGATCGCATATTTATCAAACCGACTGACCGATTTGGGCATCGTATTCATCTTGCTACATGCATACGCTGAGGCTCGTACACATCAGGATGACGCGACAACGCAGCCGCGTGTGCAACTTCCTGCTACGGTCGGCAGAAAACAACTGAATTGTATTGACACCGAACTCGCCAGGCTTGGATTTGATCGCGATAAGCACCACACCGTTATGGTGTTACATCACCATCTGTTTCCGATGCGAAGTAGCGGAGTCCAAGACTTAGAGCGGCGTGATATTTTAACAGACTTACCAGAGCTTGCGGACCGACTCCCCCTTTGGAACACCTCTTGCGTTCTTCACGGGCACCGGCATCGGCCCTTTTTTGGAGTTTATCGAGTGGTGGGCATTTCTGACGCGGAGAACAGAGAGGTCCTTGATGACGAATCGGACCCCATGGCGTTTGACCCAGATTATGAGCTCGTCGCGTGCGGCATTGGTCAAGCATGCAATGAGGAAGTTCGCGAGGATGGCGGGCGCACATACAGGCTGTTGCCGTCCTTGCAGCTTGTGGATATAACGCCGAATCCTCATCGCTTTTTTGAGGCGCGTATCGTAGTTTCTCCTTACCAGCTGGACCGAAACAAGAAATGGATCCCAGTATCTGACAAACCCGAGTTACAGTCATATTCTTCCGAACTGGTCTTGCCGCGAATTCAGCGCGCGCTATTCGACGCCGAGTGTTTTTCAGGGGACGAGATCTCCGTGTTTACTTCTTACCCGTTGATCCCGGGAGCGCTGGAGCAATTTCGAGAATGGTTCGCAACACCGCTCGAAAACGTCCGTCAGCGCTTAGGGATTGATTTGTTCGATCCTTTAGACCGCGAAAATCTGTTCGAAAATCTTATTAAAGAGATTAGGGAGATTAATAAGAAGCGGTCGATCTTCTCAATCCTGCCATTTCAATTAGCTGGCATATACGGTTTTGCGTCTATGTTCTTTGCGCAAGCGGAGGTTAACGTCCAAGCCATCAAGGAGTTTGAAGAGCCTCAGTGGCTTCCGTTGTTGGAGGAGGAACCCAGCCAGAACGACTCTCGCCCCGATTGGCTCACTAATCATTTGGAATCAGCTAACTATCGAATCGCCGAGATCGTAAACGATTATCACGAGGACCGAAAAGGACGCGTCGAAGGGGCCAATAATCTACCGCTAAGGATCGTAGACCTCGGCGCCGGCACGGGACGGACAATTCGTCGGATTGTTAATGGGCTGTCGGACCATAATGTTACGATCGCATATCGAGGTCTTGAGATCAGCGGACAACTCTCGGATAAGGCGGACACCCGGTTAAGGAGCACGTATCGCCGTAGGAATCGGCTCACACCGCTAGACAAGGACACTGAGCGCCTGGTGGTTACCGGCGAGATATGTGCTCACCTCTGCTCCGAAGCTTCCGCTAAATGGTTTTGTAACATCGACGTGGTAGTTGCGGCTTATTGTCTGCACCATATTCCCAATAACTATCGAATTTGGAAGATGGTTGCCGACGGATCGCTGTTTTGTATTCTTAATGAGAGATATTTCAATCAGGATTCCACTTCTGACGAGTCCTCCCTCTTGGATGGCGTTGAAAAGGGTGCCGTTTTTCCGGACGTTCCGAAGGCACGCAAGACGCACTTCTTCAATTACCTTGACGAAGTGCACCAGTTTTGGCGAACGCGACTGAACAAACCTTTAGATGAAATTGAACGACGCACTGCCGCCATGCACGCGGCACGGTTAGAGGATTATCTTCCGAATCGGCAAAGGGAGCTCTATGGTCGAATCTATGAGGCTTTGAAGCCCGGGGGCAGATTGATAGTGGCAGATCCCAATGGATTTTCGTCCACGTTCAATCGCGTAAACATATTTGCCGATTGGCGAATGGCGATAGCTCACTTTGCAGAATGGACAATAGTTACTCGATGGCTCCATGAGATTGGTTTCATGAATATCCGAGTAGTTCGGCAGATGCGTTTGAAGACGTTACAGGTAGTTGAGGTGGATGTTCCAAATGATTGGCTTGAGAGTATTGTTGAGGGCCGGAAAATTGATCTGAAGGAAATATTCACAGGCAATCGATTACCCTTCGAAGGCCTGGAGGTCGAGGATCAACACCTTGGGTATATAGTATCCGCCAACAAGCCAGGTGCGGCGATATCAGATTCGCCGCGCCCGTTACATTCAGGGTCTAGTTCCGCAATGAGGAGATCAGTGACGCGTGGAACTACGCGGCCGAAAACGGCAGACAAGAGACCGAGGTCAGGGTGAATTGTGTCAGCCCGTGAATCGCGTCATTGCTGGTCGACGCTGAATCGGAGCTGAGAAATGCGAAGACCCCGAGAGCAAAAAGGGGTCAGCAACTGTCTTAGATCGCAAGAACAAAGTCAGGATTTTTCAGGAGGTGGTTGGCGAGGACGATGAGTTTTCGCATGAGGGCGGTGAGAGCGAGTTTTTTGGCTTTACCGCGGGTGAGGAGATG
>JBAPMH010000459.1:0-1604 GCA_049278515.1 Chthoniobacterales bacterium | reverse complement strand
GGCATCACGCTCGGTGGACTTTACTTCCTGGTTGCCAGCGGCTTCACCCTGATCTTCGGCCTGATGCGCAACGTCAATCTGGCCCACGGCTCGCTATATCTGTTCGGCGGCTATGTCGGATATGCCGTCAGCGCCTGGACCGGTTCCTGGGTCCTCAGTTTCGTCGTCGCGTTTTTTGCCGTGGCGCTGGTCGGCGTCCTCCTGCAAATTCTGGTGTTCCGCCGAATGGAGGGCCAGGACCTGCGGCAGACTATGGTCACGATCGGGTTGTCGATCGTGTTCGCCGACCTGATGCTGTGGGCATTCGGCGGCGACTTCTATCAGATCCAGACGCCGAACTGGCTGGTCGGGCCGATCCAATTGCCGCTCGTCACCGCCGTGAGGTCCTCCGGCGAAGCGGTCTATCTGACCTACCCGATGGTACGGCTGGTGATCTTCGCAGCCTCCGTCGTGATCGGCGTTGCCATGTGGCTCGCGCTCAATCGCACGCGGATCGGGATGATCGTGCGTGCCGGCGTCGACGATCGCGACATATTGGCCGCCACCGGTGTGCAGATCCAACTCGTCTTCGTGATCGTCTTTGCCCTCGGCGCCGGCCTTGCCGGCATCGCCGGTGTCGTCGGCGGCACGTTCCAATCGATTTCGCCAGGCGAGGACACGCGCTTCCTGCTCGCCTCCCTGGTGGTCGTGATTGTCGGCGGCATGGGCTCGATTCCAGGTGCGGCGCTCGGCGCCGTCATCATTGGTCTCGCCGAGCAGCTCGGCTCCGTCTACATCCCGACCTACGCGATCGTCGTGACCTTCCTGATCATGGTGCTGGTGCTGGCGCTGCGGCCGCAGGGCCTGCTCGCGAGGCGATGACATGTCGTTGATCCAGAGCACCCAGTTTCAGGCAAGCCAACCCGCTTCCGCGGTGCGGCGAGCGATAGTTCGAGCCTGGCCGGAACTCAACAGCCCCGCCGCCTGGCTGGTCGCGCTGATCCTGGTGATCATGCCGCTGATCGCCAACGGCTTCTTCCTGATCGAGATCTTCGGCACCACGCTGATCCTTGGCATCGTCGCGCTCAGCCTGATGTTCCTCGCCGGTTATGGCGGCATGGTCAGCCTGATGCAGCTCACCATCGCGGGCTTTGCGGCCTACATGGTGGCGGTCATCGGCGTGAGCGCCAACACCAATATCAGCATGGGTTGGCCGTGGTGGCTTGCGACCCCGATCGCGCTCGCGCTTGCGACCATCTTCGGCACACTTGGCGGTGCACTCGCGGTGCGCACCGAGGGCATCTACACCATCATGATCACGCTGGCGATCGGCGCGGCATTCTATTACTTCACCAACCAGAACTGGCCGATCTTCGGCGGCCATACCGGCATCAACACCGTCGCCACCCCACATTTTCTGGGCGTCGACTGGCGTTCCGATATTCCGTTTTATTATCTGGCGCTCGGCACAGCTGCGCTGTGCTATTTCGCGGTCCAGTATCTCTCGCGCGCGCCGTTCGGCCTCGCTCTGCAGGGTGTGCGCGACAATCCCCGCCGCATGGCCGCGCTCGGCTTCAATGTCAACGCGCATCGGGTGGCGGCCTATGCCGTCGCGTCTTTCATTG
>JBAPMH010000458.1:0-1733 GCA_049278515.1 Chthoniobacterales bacterium | reverse complement strand
GCCGTATACCGGGGCTCATCCCACAGCCCTTTTTCGGTCTGTGTGGTTTTTAGGTACTCCACACCACGCGCAACGGCCGGGTTCCCGACCTCGCCCGCAGCCATCAATCCAAGCAAAGCCCATGCCGTTTGCGAGGATGTCGACGGTGCGTTCTCGAATCCCCGGTAGTCCAACCGGTAGCTGACCGCATCCTCGCCCCAACCGCCCTCCCTGCTTTGGATCGATAGCAGCCAATCGACCGCTCTGCGAATCATTGGATCCTGATGATCGACCCCTGCGACATTTAGCGCACACAGCACCGACCAGGTGCCGTAGATGTAATTCAACCCCCAGCGGCCGTACCACGACCCTTCCGCCAGCTGGGTGCGGCGGAGATAAGCGACTCCGTCGGCGACGGCCTTGCTGGTCGCGGCGGTTTCGCCGAGTTGCGCCAGCATCGAAACGCAGCGCGCGGTGACGTCCTCGGTCGGCGGATCGAGCAGCGCGCCGTGGTCGGAGAACGGGATGTTGTTGAGGTAATATTCCAGATTGTTGACGTCGAACGCGGCCCAGCCGCCGTCGCGGCTTTGCATGCCCTTGATCCACTCGCAGCCGCGGGCGATCGCGGTGTCGTATTCATCGCTTGCCGATTCCCGCCGCGTGCGATCCATCGCCATGACCACGACCGCGGTATCGTCCAGATCGGGGTAGTAGTCATTGTTGTACTGGAACGCCCAGCCGCCCGGCCGCACGTCGGGACGCTTCACAGCCCAGTCGCCCTTGACCTCCAGCACCTGCCTCGGCTTCAGCCAGTCGAGCGCCTGTTTGGCACGCGGCAACGATTCCCCGCCGGCTTCGATCAGGGCGTGGCACGTCAGCGCGGTGTCCCACACCGGCGAGACGCAAGGCTGGCAATAGGCCTCGTGCTCGCCGATCACCAAGAGCTTGTCGAGACCCCGCCGCGTGATGGCGCGCGGCGGGTAGTCCGCCGGCCTGCCGAACGCCTCATACATCATCACGGTGTTGGCCATCGGCGGATAGATCGCGCCAAGGCCGTCTTCGCCGTTCAGCCGCTCCTCGACAAAGGCGACCGCCTGCGCGATCGCGCGTGCGCGCAGCTTTTTCGGAAACAGCGGCTCGATCGCGCGCAGGATGACGTCGAGCGCGCGGAACAGCAAGAACCAGCCCCAGCTTTGATGCGGCGCCTTGGCGGTCATGCCCACCGAGCGCGGATCCTGCAGGAACAGTTCGTCGATGCCGACGCCTTTCGGATTCTTCGCCCGCGGCTTCAGCGCCGCCAGCACCATCAGCGGCACGATCGTGGTGCGCGCCCAGTACGAAATCTTGCTGAGATGGAACGGCGACCACATCGGCAGCAGCATGATCTCGACCGGCAGCACCGGCACGGCGCGCCAGGTGAGCACCCCGAAGAAAGCCAGCAAAAACCGGGTGAAGACGTTGCTTTTGGCGGCGCCGCCGCGCGAGCGGATTGTCTCGCGGGCCCGCGCCATATGCGGCGCGTCCACGGAATCGCCGATCATCTTCAGCGCGAAATAGGATTTGACGCTGGCGCTCATGTCGAACGCGCCGTCCTGCACCAGCGGCCAGCCGCCATGCGCACCCTGGGTGCGACGCAGATAGTTGGCGATCTTGGCTTCGAGATCGCTATCGACGGGCTCGCCGAGATAGTGGCGCAACAGCACGTATTCGGACGGAATCGTGCTGTCGGCTTCCAGTTCGAACACCCAATGTCC
>JBAPMH010000457.1:0-6098 GCA_049278515.1 Chthoniobacterales bacterium | reverse complement strand
GGCTTACACCTTGTCGAACGGTTTCGCTTACGCCGAAATGATGGCGGCGCGGGGCATTTCCGTGGATGACTTCGGTCCGCGCCTTTCCTTCTTCCTCGATTGCGGGTTGGATGTGGAATACATCGCGCTCACCCGTGTTTCCCGGCGAATCTGGGCCATTGGAATGCGCGACGCATTCGGCGCCGGTCACAAGGCGCAGATGTTCAAAGTGCACACCCAGACGAGCGGCCGCTCGCTCGTGGCCGCGGAGTTCAAGAACAACCTTACGCGCACCGCCGCGGAGTTGATGCTCTCTTACATGAACGGGACAAATTCGTGCCATTCGAACAGCGCGGACGAGCCGTTCACGACCCCGAGTGAAGAATGGATCCGGCTCGCTGCGCACGGCCAGGCCATCCTGCTGGATGAGTCCGGCATTTTCAAACACACCATGAACATGTTGAGCGGTTCGCCTGGGATGAAGGCGGTCGAGCGCGCCGTCGAAGCTGCGATTCTGGAGGAATTTCGCGAGATCGAGCGGCTCGGTGGCGTTATGGGAGCGGTGGAGAATCGTTATCAGCGGAGCCAGATCCAGACGGCGGCGCACCGCTACGAACAGCAAATCTACAACGGCGTCCGCCCGATCATTGCCCTGAACAAGTACCGGAACGACAGCGAAGAGATGCCGGAGTTCGAGCTGGCCCGCACGCCTCGAGCCAGGCAGCAATTGCAGGTCGATCGCCTGAAGAAGTTCAAGCAGAAGAACGCCGCGAAGGCTGAGAAAGCGCTCGAGAACCTCGCCGCCGTCGTTGAGACCGAAGAGAATTGCTTCCCGGCCCTCCTGGAGGCAGCGGAAGTCTGTTCGTTAGGCCAGATCTGCGAGCGGTTGCAGGAAGTGGTAGGGCGGTTTCGGCCAATGGTGTAGTCGGAGCTGTCGTTCTCCTAATGTGGGAGGGGCCTTTGTGCTCGCGGTCGTCAGCCGGAGCAATGTTAGTCGCGTTGATCTCGGCCCGGCTGATTCTCCTTGCAGTTGTCGTTCACCATGAGGAGTTCGTCACTAACTCGTGACCAGCGAGCGGGAGCGAACGAGTCAATTTCGTGCCAGCGCCGGCGCGGAAATTAGATTATTATGCTAAATTCGCATCTGACCGAATAAACAGCGCGTCCCCTTATGCCCCTCCGAGAAAAACTGGCGCGACAAGCATTTTCATGCGCGCGATGCTTAAGCGCTAGCGTTGAAACGAGAGTTTTTTGCCTGCTTGCCAAGATTCTGGCCATTCCAGCATGATCTTCATCAGTTACCGTCGAGAAGATACCAAGCACATGGTATTGCTGCTGCGCGATCGGTTGCGCAAGCGCTACGGGGACTCCTCCTGCTTTGTGGACACTCAAGACATCCCCTTGGGATCTAGGTGGCCGGAGGACCTGCGGGCCGAACTATCGCGGCGAAAAATTCTATTGGTGGTGATCGGCAGGAGTTGGGCCACGGTGAGGTTTGAATCTGGAGAAAATGAAGGACGCCCGCGCCTCGACGACAAGGAAGACTGGGTTAGGCAGGAAATTTGCACCGCGATGCGGCGAGGCGCGGAAATGCGCGTGGTACCCATCATGGTGGACGGGGCGAATCTGACAGCCACCAAATGGCACTGCGAAATAGATGAACTGCGTCAACTTCAAAGTTTCACGCTACAGGACGGACACGGGTTTGAAGCGAGCTTCATCGACCTGTGCAAAGCGTTAGAAGACGCGGAGCCAGACCTTGCGGCAGTCGTCCTGCGCCAGGAACAGGAAAGCAACGCGCGCCACAAGGAGCAGACGCAGCGTTCCGATTCGCCGGCTTTGCAGCGGTATGTAAATGCGGAACGGTCCAAACCTACTACATTGAAGCTGCCGTTGATCTCACCGTCCGGTCGGCCTGTGGTATTGCCGATTGACAAACTGCGCATCGACCTTCCGCTCATCGTAAGTCACGAGCGGGCACCGACCGAGTCCTCCAGCGACTATGTGTGGCTAGGCCGGGACGCTACCTGGATCCACGAAGAAATCCGCAACACGCACACCACCGCCCTCCTCATCGATCGCGCCGCCGACTATGAGGACATCCGCAAGGATTGCGGGATTCACGAGCGGCTCGCTTCTGGATCGCGGACTGTGATACTCGGCGATCCAGGATGCGGAAAGAGCACTTTGCTTGAATGGCTCAGTCATTTCTACTCATCGATCTACGGAGAGGCACAAACAGGCGGAACCATTGCCGATAACGCGGTTCAACTTCCGCGAACGCCTTGGCTACCGCTGTTGATTCTCTGCAGAGACTGGACTAAGCGGCCCGTGCCGCATCACTTTGCCGATTTACTGCGCGGTCATTTTGATAACCTGCAGTTTTCGGCGGCAGATATAGAAGACCTGATTGTCCACGTGGAGCAATTGCTCGACCGAGGAGAGGTGATTTTGCTGGTGGACGGCTTGGACGAATTCCCAAATCCGCAGGCACGGCGGGACTTTGCCGTATTTCTGACGTCGCTTGCCAATCGTTTTCCACGATCTCCAATCGTGGTGACTTCCCGAGTCATTGGTTTCCAGTCGGTGCGAGAAGAGATGACGACTGCCTTCGATCATGTGGTGGTAGGTCCGCTGAACCATGACGCGAAAGCGGCATTCCTAGAGAAGTGGGGAAACCTCATCGGCTGGGATGAAGCCAAACAAAAGGAGGCAATTGAGGGGATCTGCAACAAACGCCGCACCGCGAAGCTGACGGATACGATTTTTCTTCTGGCGCTGGTGGCGCAAATTCAAAACGACAAATTGCCAGTGCGCCAGGTGGATATTTACCGCCGCGCGGTAGAGTTGATGATGGAGCGACGACGCCTTCAGGATGAGGTGCCTGTAACTCCCAATGAACTGCTACCACACTTGGAATTTCTTGCGTTTGAGATGCGAAAGAGGGGTGTGCAGCGCCTTGGTGAAGATGAGGTAATAACGATTTTTGACGCGCTACGCCAGATGGAGCTTGAAAAAGCGGGCCTTAGCGTTCGGACCTCCTCTGAACTTTTGCACTTGTGTGTCAACTCGCTGGGCTTACTGAACGTGGCAGGCATGGAACTGGACTCGCAGGGCTATGAGCGGCCTATGGTGCAGTTCTTCCACCAGTCTTTTCAGGAATATTTTGCAGCCAAAGCGGTGAAACATGGACGCGGCTACGCCAGTGACGTGGGGGTGGTAGCACGCCTGAAAAGACTGCTGGCGTCGATTGAGATCAATGACCGGGAGATCACGTTGTTTGGAAATCGGAAATTTGTTGAGCCGGTATTCGCCGATTATTGGCAGGAAACGATTCGACAGTGCATCGCCGATCTAGAAATCTGGGAGGCAGACAGCGCAATTGAGATGTTGTTACCTACTCCGGAAACTCCATCCCGAGAAGCACGACCGAGAACCATCTTTGCGCTGCAGTGCCTAGCCGATGAGCCGAAGGTGTCGGAAGAGGTCATAAACGGGGTATTCAACGCGGTGATCGATAACCTGGGCGATGAAGACGCGACCACGATTGAGAACCGCACCCTGATGGACCATTCACTCGGGGCGATTGGCAAATCTGTGCTGGCGGAGCGCCTGCAGGAGCGATTAATAGAAGAGTTTATTCGTGTAACTGAAGCCCCGAGAATGCGAGCAGGTGCAGCTTATACCAAAATATGCTCAGCGGACAAATCCCAACTTGATGCGGACAAAATTGAAACGAAACTGGCGGAAAGCAAAAAAAACATGGAATCGCCCCATGTTCCGACACGGGTTGCGACCGCATTAGGGCTGGTAGAATTGTTCTTCCTCCATGAGGGAAAGCTAGGCCATCTCGGGCGCGATCATCGCGCAGGATTTATCGAATTGCTAATGGCAGCTCTGGAATGTGACACGGCCACAACCGCTGCCTCAATCTGGGCCCTAGGTTGGCTCACAGGGGCAAAGATAAGAGGTAGCGGCGATGGCTGGCCGGAGATGGATGAAAAACAGTTCACCGAATTCGTGTTGCTCGATGCGGCACAAGTATGCCTGGTGGAAAACTTGATCCGCAACAATCGTGTGGACGAGAGTTTTTTACCTCATGCCATCCTGTTGCTGACGAGGCAAACGGGATTAATTCCGGTGAGCATGCAGCGGGACTGGATTTACGGCCTTGCGGTAGTAGCGGACGGCGGTCGTCCTCGTCGAGATTTCCCAGAATTCATGATCTTCGAACGTGCCGCCTCCTACGAATGGCTCACCACTCTACTAGAATCTGACCATTCACAAAGAAGCAAGAGTGCAGCAGCCTTAGCGCTGGGCTCGTTCGGCATATTCCGACCTGAAATGGGCGAGGAGCTATGGGCTGTCGTTCGAGACTCCTCGCGGCCGCTGGATTTTCGCGACGAAGCGATCATTTACCTTGCCTGGGTTGGCAATGCCTATTCCCGCGAGATGATCGAGAGAGCAGCGCGGACTGCGCCCGATGGAGAGGATGATTATCTTTCCACTCGGGGTCTTTTCGGCCTGCTGCTGCTCGACGATGTAAACCTTCTAGCCAAACAGCTACGGAAGGCGCAGTCTCATGTCGACTTAGCGAGCTATACATACGGTCTGGCTGGAAGTCGCGATCCGCGTGGGATGGAACGTTTGCTGGACTTCACTGCCGACGCAGATCCGCCTCTTGCAGATGCCTTGCTCGCGACGCTCTTACTGGAATGGATGCCACGCAGTGAAGAACACCTGGCTCTTTTGCCGGGATTTTATGACAAGATCACCCCAGGGGACTTGGCCCACATGTGGCGAAAACTCGCGAAGATGATTGGCGTGACACCCGTCTGCAGTCAGCACGATTGGCTGCATAACTTGGCGCTAGTTGCAGATGGCGAACAACCTCGCTCGAAGCTGGCCGGCTTCACGCATTCGGACCGTGCTTCATTCTATGAGTGGCTGATTCCGTTGCTAAATTCAGACTGCTCAGGGTGGTGTAAATCCGCAGTGGCACTGACGCTGGGCTCATTCGGAATTTTTCGGGTAGAGATGGGTAAGCCCCTTCAGTCTGTGATATTTGACGGCTCTTTTCCGAATGAGTTACGTGACGCGGCGACGATATACCTTGGCCTGATGGGGGGCTCCGTCGCCAGTCAGGCGCTCGAAACGGCGGCAGACTCGGCGCCTGTGGAGGAGAATGATTGCCTTTATGGTCGCGGGCTGCTGGGCGTGTTGCTGCTCGACGACGTCGATCTCCTCGCCAAACAAATGCGGAAAGCACAATCGCATGCTGATCTGTGTGCTTATGCCTATGGATTGGCTGGGACCCGTGATTCCCGCGGTATGGAACTCTTGCTAAGTTTGGTAGATGATGCGGAAATGCGAATCTCGGAGGCGGCGGTCAAGGCACTTTGTTCGGAATGGGTGCCCGAGAGCGTAGAAAAGTATGAGGCTCTGCGGAAGGTGTTCAAACGAGGGAAAAGTCCTTTGAATCCCAAAGCGTGGGAAGCCATGCTTTCATTCGCAACTAGTTTGCGTAGTCAAGGCAAGCATTTCAACGCTGCGATTTACTTCCAGGCCGTCCTGACCGCGCAGATCGAACATCTTGGATCTCAACACGAGGATGTTCAACGCACGCGGGAGATTATGGGAACAGATAAGAATACTCTCCTGACCTGCGTGGCGGTTTTTTTCGCGCTCGGCGCTTTTTTTTGGAGCCTTTGGTTTTATTTGAATACTTGGAAGGCTACGCTTGGAACTATCGTAGCCCTCGCCTTGCTCGGAGGCGTTGTTCGGCTCCGCCAGTGGCTAGTGCGCGTGCGCGCGGAACGCGAGGTGAACTAATGAAACCGTCTGTTGAACTGCAATATTCAATAGTTCGGCTGGCCAATCTTGTCTATGTCAATATCAGGGCATGGCATCAGGCAGTCACAGTCCAAATTCAATCGACAGAACATCGAGCGGCTCGTCGGCGTCATGGGGGCGGTGGAAAATCGCTATCAGCGGAGCCAAATCCAAACCGCCGCGCACCGTTACGAGCAGCAGATCTACAACGGCGTCCGCCCGATCATTGCCCTGAACAAGTACCGGAACGACAGCGAAGAGATGCCGGAGTTCGAGCTGGCCCGTAC